>JBAVTL010000548.1:0-12516 GCA_049696175.1 Anaeromyxobacteraceae bacterium | reverse complement strand
GTCCCCGCACGCTGCGCGCGGAGACGGCCGCCATCGCCGCGGTCGCGTTGCTGCAAGCCAGGTACGGCGATCTGGCGTGAGGAGGCGTCGTCCCCTCTCACCACGCACGCGGTGAGTGAACCGGGGCCGGTGCGGCCCCTCCCTCACCCTGACCCTCTCCCTCAGTGAGGGAGAGGGAACTGTCCCAAAGGGATCAGCGGACCGCCTTGGCGGCCGCCTTCAGGTCCGGGACGCCCAGGAAGACGGTGCACTTCCGCGCCGGCGCCGTCCCGACCATGACGTGGCTGATGTTGATGCCGGCCTGCCCCAGCTTCGTCGTCACCTCGGCGAGCGTCCCCGGCTTGTCGGAGAGCTCCAGCTCGAGGACGTCCTTCTCCTCCGCCTGGAAGCCGAGCTTGCCGAGGATCTTCTTCGCAGCCGCCGGCTTGTCAGCCACGAGCCGGACGACCCCCTCCATCCCTTCGACCCATGCGTTGATGGCTCGCAGGTTCACCTTCTTCGCCGCGAGCGCCGTCGTGATCTCGCCGAGCTTTCCGGGAGCGTCCGGGACGCGGAACTTCAATTCCTTGGCCTTCGCCATGTGTGGTGTCCTCCAGTGGACGACGATTGGACCCCGTCCCGCGCCACCGCAGCAAGCGCTCGCACGGGGCGCGTCGGCCGATTTCCGCGGTCCGCCACCGGCTGGCGCCGCGCCGCGCCCGCCCTTAAGCTGCCGCAGTGGCCCCCTGTCCCCGCTGCAGGCGCGAGAATCCGCCGACCTCCGCCTCGTGCGCCGGGTGCGGCACCCCGCTCGCATTCGATGACGACCCGATGCCCGCCCCCCTGGCGGTCGAGCTAGACCTCGATCGCAGGCAGCCAGGCCGCGAGCCGGACGAGGAGGCGCGGGCGCGCGAAGTCGAGGGGGTGGCCGAGTGGGAAGAGGCCGACGAGGACGAGCGTGAAGTCGAGGTGGAAGACGCCGAAGGCGATGGCCTCCCCACCGGGCAGCTCGACGTCGAGGTGGACGTCCCGAGCGGGGACGCGCTCCGGGCGGCCTCCCCCGCGCGGCGTGCCGCGGCGTGGGCGATCGACGGCGCGCTCGTCTCGGCGGTGGCCATCGCCGTCCCGGTCCTCCTCCTCGCGTCGAGCGGCGCGATCCCCGCGACGGACGGGCACCGCTGGGCGTTCGGATCCCCGCTCTGGCTCCTCCTCCCCGCCGAGGGGTTCGTCGCCGTGGTGGCCTTCGTCTACGCGACCGTGTCCCACGCGCTCGCGGGCGCCACCCTCGGCAAGCGGATCGCCCGGATCCGCGTGGTCGACTCGGACGGACTGACGCCGGGGATCGCCTGCAGCGCGTCGCGATCGGCGTGGGCGGTCGCCTCGATCGCGCTCGCCGGGACGGGGCTGCTCCTCGCCCTCGTCAGCCCGTCCGGGCGTGCGCTGCACGACCTCCTCGCGGGGACTCGGGTGGTCGAGGCCACATGACCCGCGGCCCCCCGTGATAGAAGGGTTGGGTGCCCCAGGATCTCGCTGCGCTCCTCGTCGAAGTGGGCGCGGTCTCCAAGGCTGACGTCGCCCGCGCCGTCGCCCGCCAGGCCCAGCTCGGCGGCGCGCTCGACACCGCGCTCCTCGAGCTCGGCCTGATCGGCGAGGGGAAGCTCCTCTCTCTCCTCTCCGATGCCGGCGGTCTCCCGGCGGTGCCGGCCGCGGCCTTCAGTGACCTCGACCCGAGGGCGCGCAGGGTCTTCCCTGCCAAGGTCGCGGAGCGCCACCGGCTGGCCCCCTTCGCCCTGGACGGGCGCGAGCTCTCGGTCGCCGCCGTCCATCCGGTGGACGCCGCAGCCATCGACGAGATCGGCTTCATGCTGTCGCTGACCCTGGTCCCCCACGTCGGCCCCGAGTGGCGCGTCCTGGAGCTGATCCAGCGGCTCTACGGCGGGCAGCTCCCGGCGCGGTTTGCGAAGCTCGCGGAGGAGGCCGGACCGCCGCCAGCGGCCGAGGTCCCGTCGGACGTGGCGGCGGAGTCTCCTCCCTCCGCGCCGCCGCCCGCACCTCCGTCGTCGACCGCCGAGGTCCCCCCACCTTCATCGTTGTCGATCGAGGATGCCTTCTTCGCCGCGGGGGAAGCGGGCACGTTCACCCCGGCGCCCGTGGCGCCGCCCGCGCCGCCGCCTGAAGAGGACGAGGGCAACTTCGGTGACGTCGAGCCCGCCCGTACTTCCCCGAGCGGGTTCGGCCGGGACGACTCCGAGCCTGCAGAGCCGCTCCTCGCCGCGCTCGAGCAGGCGGTCGACGCCTTCGACGCCCTCTCGATCGAGGTCGAGCCACCCTCGGACGAGCGCCCGACCGAGGAGGAGCCGGCGGCTGCGGCGTTGCCGGGAGGCGGCGGAGCCGAGGCGGGGATCGAGCCTGCCGCCGCGGGCGCTGGCCCCACGATCGCGCCGGGTGAGCCGCAGCAGGAGGAGCTCGAGCCGGAGGAGCCGGCGCCTGTCAACGATCGCTCCGCGCCGCCTAGATGGTCGGTCGAGGAGGCCGCGGCGGCGCTCGCGGCGACGCGCCATCGCGACGACGTGGTGCTCACCGCGCTCCGGTACGCCCGCGACTCCTTCGAGTTCAGCGCCCTCTTCGCGGTGACGCGCGACGCCGTGGTGGGGCACGACGCGCTCGGCGTCCAGGAGGACGCGCGCAGCCGCTGTCGCGGGACCGCCATCTATGCCACCGACCCCGGCGTCGTGAAGACGGTGCTGGAGACGCGCGCGCCGTACCTCGGCCACGCCAGCCGCGACGCCGCGGGGACCGCCAACATCCTCGACGGCCTCTGGCGCGGCACCCCGCGCACGGTCCTGCTCTACCCGATCCTGGTCGGAGAGAAGCCGGTCGCGGTCCTCTACGCCGACAACGGTGAGGCTCCGGTCTCACCTCGCCGCCTCGGCGACCTCCTGCTCTTCCTCTCCTCCGTCGGCGGCAACTTCGAGCGGATCATCCGCGCCAGGAAGAAGCGGAAGCCGAGCGCCGCGCCGCGCCCGTCGGCACCGCCCCCGGACGACGATCCACCCCCCCGCGCCGCGGGAGAGGGTGAGCGCGAGGCGAAGCCCGTCGCGCCGGAGGGTGCGCCGCCGGCGCAGCAGCCGCAGCCGATCGTGGACCTTGCCCTGGACCCGACCCCGGACGTGGGCGCGTCCGCCTCTCCCCGACGCGCCGGGGCGGGGCCGCTGCCGGAGCGGCTGCGGCTAGCGCTCCTCTCCGGTGTGGGAGAGCGGCCGTTGCTCGCGGCCAGGGCGCTGGGGGCGCTGCGCGACGTCGAGTCGATCCCGATCCTGATCCAGGCGCTCGAGAGCGGGACGCCGGAGACCGCGGAGGCTGCCGCGGAGGCGCTGGCGACGATCACGCTGCAGCGCCTGGGCCCGAGCCCGCAGGGCTGGCTGCGATGGTGGAAGGACAACCGCGGGCGATCCCGGGCGGAGTGGCTCTTCGCGGCCCTCACGTCGGCGGACCGCGATCTGCGGCTGGCCGCGTCGGGTGAGCTCCGCTCGATCGCGCAGCCTCCGGTGCGCTATTCCGTGGATCTCCCCGCGGCGGAGCTGGACGCCGCCGCCCGCGCCTGGTGGGGCTGGTGGTCGCGCCAGGGGATCAAGCTCTGACCCGAGATGGTGCGTAGCGCTCTTCGCCGATCGGCGGCGACTGCGTAGCGCGCTTCGCGGTCGGCGCAAATTTCGGCGTCGAGGTGTGCGGCGCCGCCCGCTTTCGCTTGCCTCATTCGGAGAGGGCTGGATATCTTCGCCGCTCAACTGTCACCTGAAGACGGGTAGCCGAGGCCTGAGGCATGCACGAGGCATTGGACCCCGATCCGCGACGTGCATTGCTCGATCGTCTCGATGCCGAGGCAGAGAGAGGTGGCGGCGAGGATCGGATCCAGAGGCAGCACGAGTCGGGGAAGCTGACCGCGCGCGAGCGGATCGGGGCCTTCTTCGATCCCGGCACGTTCGTCGAGCTGGACAAGTTCAAGACCCACCGCTGCACCGACTTCGGCATGCAGGAGCAGAAGGTCTACGGTGACGGGGTCGTCTCGGGCTACGGGTTCGTGGACGGTCGCCGGGTGTTCGCCTACGCGCAGGACTTCACCGTCTTCGGCGGCTCGCTCTCGGCCGCGATGGCGGAGAAGATCTGCAAGGTGATGGACCGCGCGATGACTGTCGGCTGCCCGATCGTGGGGCTGCACGACTCGGGCGGCGCGCGCATCCAGGAGGGCGTCGCCGCGCTCGCGGGCTACGCCGACATCTTCCTCCGCAACACGCGCGCCTCCGGCATGGTCCCGCAGGTCTCGGTGATCATGGGCCCCTACGCGGGCGCCGCCGGCTTCGGCGTGGCCATCACCGACTTCACCTTCATGGTGAAGGACACCTCGCACATGTTCATCGCGAGCCCCGACGTGATCCGGGCGGCGACGGGCCAGGAGGTCTCGAAGGAGGACCTCGGCGGCGCGACGACCCACTCCAGCCGGTCCGGGGTGGCTCACTTCGCGATGGACACGGAGGAGGGGACGCTCAGGGCGGTGCGCCAGCTCCTCTCCTTCCTCCCGTCCAACCCGACCGAGCCGCCGCCCGTCCGCGCGTGCGCCGACGATCCGGGACGCTGCGACGAGCTGCTCAAGACGATCGTCCCGGCCGATCCGGCCGCGCCCTACGAGATGCGCGACGTCATCCGCGCCGTCGCCGACGAGCGGAGCTTCTTCGAGGTCCACGAGAGCTTCGCCCAGAACCTCGTGGTCGGGTTCGTCCGGCTGGGCGGTCGCCCCGTCGGGATCGTGGCGAACCAGCCGGGGACGGCGGACGGGGCGCTCGACGCCGACGCCTCGGTGAAGGGCGGGCGCTTCGTGCGCTTCTGCGACGCCTTCGGGATCCCGCTGCTGACCTTCGTCGACGTCCCGGGGTTCGTCCCCGCGACCGGCCAGGAGTGGGGCGGCGTCCTGCGGCACGGCGCCAAGCTGCTCTACGCCTACGCGGAGTCGACCGTCCCCAAGGTCACGGTCATCACGCGCAAGGCTTACGGTGGCGCCTACGCCCTGATGGCGTCGAAGCACCTCCGGGCCGACGTGAACATGGCCTGGATCACCGCGGAGATCGCGGTGATGGCCCCGGACGGCGCGGTGAACATCATCTTCCGCAAGGAGCTCCAGGCCGCGGTGGATCCGACCTCCGAGCGCGCGCGGCTCGTCCAGGACTACCGGGACCGGTACGCGAACCCCTACACGGCCGCCGAGCTCGGCTACGTCGACTCGGTGATCCAGCCGGAGCAGACCCGCCTCCGCGTCATCAGGGCCTTCGAGATGCTGCGAACCAAGCGGCTCGAACGCCCGCCGCGCAAGCACGGCAACATCCCGCTCTAGGCGCGAGCCGCGCTCGCGTCATCGAATCGCCAGCCGCACGTGTCTTTCCAGGAGGAACCGACCGCATGCCCACGAAGCCGCTCAAGCCGACGCTGACCAATCCGCTGGATCCTCTCGAGAAGGTCGAGTTCACGATCCCCGGCGAGATCTCCCGCACCACCGGCCGGTACGAAGAGGTGATGAAGGAGGGGTACGACCTCATCCAGCGCCCGATCCGGTCGGTCGCGATCGACCAGGTCGAGAAGCAGCACTTCAAGAAGCGGATGACGGTCTGGGAGAGGATCAAGGTCCTCTCCGACAAGGAGCCGAACGTCCTCTACCAGAACTGGGGCAAGAACCTGGACGGCGCCTCCCTGGTGACGGCGATCCTGAACATCGGCGGGCGCGACGTCGCGGTCTACGGTCACGACTTCACCGTGCGCGCCGGCTCGATCGACGCGACCAACGGCAAGAAGCTCGCGAACATCTTCAAGCTGGCGGGCGAGAAGGGGATCCCGCTCATCGGCATGAACGACTCGGCCGGTGCGTTCGTCCCGGCCGGCGTCGGCGGCCTCGACGGCTACGCGGAGGCCTTCACGGCGCTCCGGCGGATCAGCGGCGTCGTCCCGACGATCATGTGCATGTTCGGCTTCAACGCCGGCGGCGGCTCCTACCTCCCGCGGCAGGGCAGCTTCGTGATCCAGCCGAACGACACCTTCTTCGGCCTCACCGGCCCCGGCGTGGTGAAGAGCGTCCTCGGCGAGGACATCACCCCCGAGGAGCTGGGCGGCCCCAAGGTCCACGGCGCCACCGGCGTCGCCGACCTGACCGTCATGGACGAGCTGGCCGCGCTCCGCCAGGCGGTGCGCCTGCTCGGGTACATCCCGAACAACAACTCCGAGGCGGCGCCGTTCCAGGAGACGTCGGACCCGATCGACCGGAAGACCTGGGAGATCAACACGCTCCTCAAGAAGGCCTTCAACTCCTCCACGGGCTTCAACACGCCGTTCGACGTGTCGATCATCATCCAGCAGGTCTGCGACCACGGCGACTACTACGAGCTGCAGCCCGAGCGTGCGCGCGAGGTGGTCACCGCGTTCGGCCGCCTCGGCGGCCACGTCGTCGGCTTCGTCGCGAACAACAGCGCCGTCTCCTCCGGGCAGATCGACTGCGACTCCGCGGTGAAGATCGCGAGGTTCGTCCGCTTCTGCAACATCTACAACATCCCCATCATCTTCATGGAGGACACGACCGGCTTCCTCCCCGGTCGCGAGCAGGAGGCGCGCGGCATCGTCCAGGCCGGCCGCTCGATGCTCGACTCGATCGTCGACGTCCGCACCCCGCGCATCCTCCTCATCCTGCGCAACGCGTTCGGCGGCGCCTACGCGTCCTACAACAACTACCCGACCGGCGCCGACCTGGTGCTGGCGCTCCCGACCACGCGGCTCGCCGTGATGGGGCCCGCCGGCAAGGAGTTCGTCTACAAGGACGAGGTCCGCAAGGTCCGCGGGCAGGCCGCGGAGATCCTGAAGAAGGGGCTCCAGACGCGCGCCGCCGCGGGGATGGAGGGCGGCGCCGCCAAGAAGGACGCCGAGAAGGAGGCTGGCGAGTGGCTCAAGGCCCAGGAGGCCGCGCTCAACCAGCGCTACGAGAAGGAGCTGATGAACCCGAAGGAAGGGCTCGCCCTCGGCTCCATCTCGTCGATCGTGATGCCGACCGACCTGCGCAAGGTGCTCGGGGAGAACATGCAGTTCCTCCTCCGCCACTACAAGCCGTCGCCGATGGGCGGCCCTCAGCGGGAGTTCCACTAGGCCATGAGACTTCCCCCTACCCAGCACCAGCCCCAGAGAGAGACCCACATGGCCCAGCCCATCGACTGGTACAAGGACAACCCGCTCACGCACCGGGACCGCCGTCTCGGGAAGTCCACCTCGGCCTGGGCGCGCTCCTTCGCCTGCGAGGACCTGAAGCCGCTCATCGTCTGTCGCGGCCCGATCCGCAAGGAGGCGATGGACGTCTTCGACGAGATGGGGATCGCCCACTACGGGATCCTCCTCTCGGAGAAGGACTCGATCGTCTACCCGAACGCGCTCGCCCCCGAGCTGCGCCAGCTCACCGACACGAGCCGCGTCCACCGCGTGCCGGACTACTCCGGCGCGTCCAAGGAGGAGCGGGTCGAGCGGATGAACCAGATCGTCCAGATCGCGCGCGACAACGGCTACGACTCCGTCTTCGCGGGCTACGGCTTCATGGCCGAGGACGAGGAGTTCGTCGCGACCGTCGAGGGCGCGGGGCTCAAGTTCCTCGGCCCCAACGCGAGGGTCCAGGCGCGCGCCGGCAAGAAGGACGAGGCGAAGCGGACGGCGCTCGAGGCGAAGGTCAGCGTCACGCCCGGCATCAACAACGTCACCGCCCGCACGCTCGTCCACAAGCACAAGACGCGCGACGCGCTGGTGGCGCTCTGCAAGGCCAACGGCCTCGCCTGCGACGAGAAGGTCCTCGGGAACGCCAAGCTCCCGCTCGAGGAGCTGGCCGACCACGTCCTCATGGCGTCCTACGCGAAGGGGCTCGACCTCTACACGATCGACGAGCTCGGCGAGCAGGTGGAGCGCGAGGTCACCGAGGTGTTCAGGAAGCACCCGAACTCCCGGGTGCGCCTGAAGGCGATCGGCGGCGGCGGCGGGAAGGGGCAGCGCATCCTCGGCGCGTCGCTCCTCACCGCGAAGAACGCGGACGCGAAGGCGATCGCGGAGGCCGCGGCGGAGGCGCCCGCGCTCACGCGCGAGACGCTCAACGAGGTCAAGGCGACCGGCGTCGGCGACAACAAGAACGTCCTCATCGAGCTGAACATCGAGCAGACGCGCCACAACGAGATCCAGCTCGTCGGAAACGGCAAGTGGTGCGTCGCCCTCGGCGGCCGCGACTGCTCGCTCCAGATGCACGAGCAGAAGCTGCTCGAGGTCTCGGTGACGCAGGAGGGGCTCCTCGCCGCCATCGGCGCCGCGGAGAAGGCGGGGCGCACGGCGGAGGCGACGGCGCTGCGCACCGACCTCGAGACGCTGAAGCGCATGGAGGACGACGCGGCCCGCTTCGGCGCCGCCGTGGGGCTCGACTCGGCCTCGACCTTCGAGTGCATCGTCGACCGGGACCGCTACTACTTCATGGAGGTCAACACCCGCATCCAGGTGGAGCACCGCGTCACCGAGCTCTGCTACGGCCTCAAGTTCACGAACCCGGAGGACAAGGACGACTCCTTCGTCGTCGAGTCCCTGGTCGAGGCGATGGCGCTCCTGGCGCGCCACGGCCCCCGGCTGCCGAAGCCGGTGCGCGTCTCGCGGTTCCCTGCGTCCGTCGAGGCCCGGCTCAACGCCACCGACGCGTCGCTCTCGCCGCACGCCGGCGGCCTGATCCGGCACTGGTCCAGGCCCATCGACGGTGAGATCCGCGACGACCAGGGGATCAGCCTCGTGAACCCCGACACCGGCATGTTCATGCGGTACCGGGTCGCGGGCGCCTACGACTCCAACATCGCCCTGCTCCTCACCAAGGGGGCGGATCGCCGGGAGAGCTACGAGCACCTGTCTCGCGTGCTCGGCCGGACCAGCCTGCGCGGCATCATGCTGGCCACCAACCTCGAGTTCCACTACGGCCTGGTCAACTGGTTCCTCGGCCACAACGTGATGGCGAAGCCGACGACCCGCTTCGTCGTCCCGTACCTGACGCAGGTCGGGCGGCTCAAGGAGGAGGCGAACAAGATCGACACGACGTTCGCGTTCCTCGAGATGAAGAAGCAGTACATGAAGCAGATCGCCGCGAAGGCGCCGGACGACGCGGCCCTCTCCAGGGCGATGTCCGAGGTGCTCGATCGGAAGGGGACCCTGCTCACCCGGCCCATCGAGCGGCTGCTCGAGGATCCGCACCTGCTCTCCGGCTGGCTCAGCATCAACCGGAAGAACTACAAGCTCGAGGACGGCAAGCTGGTCTGGATCCGCAACCCGCTCGGCGTGCTCAACGACACCTACGAGTACCTGAACATGCAGTGGGATCCGAAGGCGCCGGCGTCGGACGTCATCTGGCAGCACGACCACGAGCTGCTCCAGAAGTCGATCCGCTTCTACGCCGACCTCCGCGAGACCTTCGGCCTCAAGAAGTCCGAGTTCTACAAGCTCAACGACCTCCTGAAGCTCGAGGCGCCGCAGGGCGGGTACTCGGCCGAGCTGTGGGCGCAGATCCGCGCCGCGCACCTCGGCTACGAGGCCGGCAACGAGCTGCTCGGGCTCCTCTTCATGGTCGCCGAGGCGGCGAAGTTCTTCGACTTCAAGGTCGAGGAGAACCTCGACGTCACCATCCCCGAGTACCTGAACGATCCGGACCTCCAGGCGCGCATGCGGAAGATCCTGGTCCCGCCGCCGGCGACCAAGGCCGACGAGATCGTCGCGGTCTGCGGCGGCATGTTCTACGCGCAGGAGGCGCCCGGGAAGCCGCCCTTCGCCTTCGAGGGGATGCACTTCAACAAGGGGCAGCCGCTCTACATCATCGAGGTGATGAAGATGTTCAACACCGTCCGCGCGACCTTCTCCGGGACGATCGACAAGATCGTCATCCAGGGGCCGGACGGCACGATCGTCCAGAAGGGGCAGCCGCTCTACAAGATCACCCCCGACGAGCGGTTCGTCGAGGTCGATCCGAAGGAGATCGAGAAGCAGCGCCGCGCCCGGACCACCGAGTTCCTCAAGGCCGTCCTCGCCTGACCCCCACCGCCCGCGAATGAGAAGAGCCCGGCCCCCCCTCGGGGACCGGGCTCTTCTGCCAGCCGGTGAGCTCTCGACCGCGCTGGGGCTAGACGGAGGCGCTCAGGCCGGCGTCCTCCCGGGCGACGCGCTGCTCGAGCTGCGCCATGATCTCGGCGACGGTCGGGAGGCGGGTCGCGTCACGGTCGGTGATGCCGACGAGGCTCTGGCCCGTGTAGAAGAGGCCGTTCTCGGTGTCACCCTTGATGGCGCCGGCGAGGAGCGCGTCGGTGATGCAGAAGCTCTCCTTGTAGTTGCTGCCACGGCAGTGGCAGGTCTCCGCGGCGAGGCACTCGACGCAGGCCTTCTTGCGGCCGTAGTAGCCCTCCGGCCCGAAGAACCAGGCCTTGGAGCGGGGCGGGTGGCGCTCGCCGCGCGCGAGCGACTCGGTGAAGGCGTTCCGGACGGCGCGCGCGTTCATCCCCTTCACGCAGCTCTTGATGAGGGTGACGTCGTCGGCGGTCTTGCCGAGGTGCATCTGCTTGAAGTTGGGGTGGACGTCGCCGTCGGCGGCGGCGAGGAAGCGGGTGGCGAGCTGCACGCCCGCGGCGCCGCGCGCGATGAAGTCGGCGACCTGGTCGTCGGTGACGCCGCCGGCCGCGACCACCGGCAGCCCGGACGCGCCGATCACCTCGGCGAGGAGGTCGGGGAGCTCGTGGCCGATGTCGCCGATGTGGCCGCCGGCGAGCGCGCCCTCCGCGACTACCCAGTCGGCGCCCCACTTCTCGTACATCTGGGCGAGCCGGCCCGAGGAGACGATCCCGGCGAACGGGATGCCGCCCGCGCGGCACCACTTCACGACCTCGCGGGAGATGCCGGCGCCCTGGACGATGAAGGAGACCTTCTCCTCGATCGCGATCCGGGCGGTGGCCTCGAAGTCGGGCTTGTTGATCGCGGCCATGAGGTTGACGCCGACGTACCCGCCGTTCGCGTCGCGCTTGGCGCGCCGGATCTCGGAGCGCAGGTGGGCCGGCGTCTTCACGACGGCAGAGACGGTCCCCGCGCCCAGGAGCCGAGGTCCGCTCCAGGCGGCGACCTTGCCGGAGAGGCCGTCGGAGGCGTGGATCCCCATGCCGCCCTGCACCAGCAGGCGGCGTCCAGAGGCCACGATCGACTCGATCGCGGCACGATCGAGCGGCGGGCTCGGCATGAGGGCGGGGTCGTTCTCGGTCGGGAACGCGGCGGTGGGGGACATGCTTTCCTTTCAGCGAGCCGCTGGAGGCGGCCTCGTAGGTCACGAACCCTACGAGCCCAACGTCATGGGACCGTCACCGAATGCGGACGCCACGGTGGGCTGGTGTGGGACCCCTTTGGCGTCACAGTCCCCGGGGGTAGGATGCGCCGCCGTGAAAGTCGCCTTCTCGCTCCTCTATTGGCTCTACGCCATCCTCTCGATGCCCGTCCTCTTCGCGGGGATGGTGCCGCTCTTCCTCCTCACCGCGCCGTTCGACCGGCGCCGGGTCGCCGCACATCTCTATTCGTGCGCGTGGGGCTACATGTACGTGGCCTTCAACCCGCTCTGGAGGACGCGGCTCGAGGGGAGGGAGAAGCTCCCCTGGAACGGGCCGGCGGTGCTCGTCGCGAACCACCTGTCGCTCGTCGACATCCTGGTGCTCTACGGCTTCTTCAGGCCCTTCAAGTGGGTCGCGAAGGCGGAGCTGTTCCGCCTCCCGTTCGTCGGCTGGAACATGGCGCTCAACGACTACGTGCGGATCTGGCGCGGCGACCGTGAGTCGGTGAGGCGGATGATGGCCCACTGCCGCGAGCACCTCTCGCGCGGGTCGGCGATCATGATCTTCCCGGAGGGGACGCGCTCGCTGGACGGCAGGCTGCTCCCGTTCAAGGACGGGGCGTTCAAGCTGGCGGTCGAGGCGGGGTGCCCGCTCATCCCCATCGCGATCAGCGGCTCGGGGCTGGCGCTCCCGAAGCACGGCATGATCTTCCGGCAGCGCGTCACGGTCCGCGTCCGGGTGCTCGATCCGATCGACCCGAAGGCCTACGCGTCGCCCGAGGCGCTCAAGGCGGCGGCCCGCGCGGCGATCGAGGCGAACGTCGTCGAGCTACGGGCCCAGGCCGCGCTGGAGGGGTGAGTGGGCCGTTGACGCCGCCTGTGGCGCCCGGTAAGAGCAGACTTCGATGCCGTCCTTCCTCCGCGTGCTCCTCGTCGCAGCCGCGCTCCTGTCGAGCGGCGCCCTGCAGGTCGCCGCCAGCCTTGGCGAGGACGAGTGCTGTGCCGAAGAGAAGGGCGCCCCGTGTCAGGGCTGCCCGCCTGGCGCCGCCTGCATGTGCTGCCCGCTTCAGGGCGCCGTGCAGGCCGCCGCTCCCGAGCTCGCGCCGGCGGCGACGCAGGGCGCGGCCGTCGTCCTCGCGTCCGCCGTGCGC
>JBAVTL010000547.1:0-3404 GCA_049696175.1 Anaeromyxobacteraceae bacterium | reverse complement strand
GCCGTGGGTGGAGGGATCGCGCTCGCTCAGGGTCCGCATCGCTCCGCCGCGGACTCCGCCCGAGCCTCCCGCCGACGCCACAACGAAGGGGACACCGTGACCATGACGATCTCGAGGCTCTTCATCGCGGCGATGATCGTCGCCGCTGGGCCCGCCACCTGGGCGGCGGGTCGAGCGGCGCCGCCCGCGCGCAGGGGGACGACTGGTGGCCCGCGCCGGGTGGCGTTCCTGGGGCTGCGCCCGACGGCCGACGCCACGTTCGGTCAGACCTCCATCGCGCAGCTCCCCGAGTCGCAGCGGCTCCGCGGCGTCGCCGAGAACGTCGTGGAGATCCTCTCCGGCGCCCCCGTGCTCCGCCACGACGACCTCCGCGCCGCGGTGGGGCGCACGTACCTCGCCGATCTCTTCGAATGCCGCGGCGACGTAACCTGCCAGCTCCGCGTCGCGGCTCCGCTCGCGCGCCAGGGGGTGGTCTCGGCGGTGGTCGGAGACTACTTCGCCGACGGCGACAAGCTCCGGTTCCGCCTGAGGCGGCTCGATCTCGTGGCGATGCGCGTCGCCGAGGAGGTCTCCTTCGCGTCGGACCGGAGCGCCGCCGAGACGCTCGCGCCGTGGCAGGAGGTCCTGCGGCCGCTCATCCACGACACCGGGAAGCTGCGGATCGTCGCCAACGTCTCGGACATGGCCTGCGCGCTCGACGGGCGGCCGTGCCAGCCCTGGCCGTCGGAGGTGCTCGAGGTGCAGGAGGGGGAGCACGTCCTGGAGCTGACGAAGGACGGGTACCGGCGGGCGAGCCGCGTCGTGGCCGTGAAGCGCGGCGAGGAGAGCCGCGTCGCCGTCGCGCTGGAGGAGCTGCCGGTCCAGCTGCAGAAGGCGCCGGACCCCTCGGCCCGGCTCCCCACCTTCGCCGCGCCCACCGAGGAGACGCAGGTCAACCCGTTCGGCTCGCTCCGGCTCGCGGTGCTCTACGACGACGTGAACCTCGGCGAGGGGGAGGACCTGATCGTGCCGCCCAGGGGCGGCACGACGTCGCGGGAGGGGACGGTCGTCTTCTTTCCACGCCCCGCCGTGCTCGGCGTGGGGATGCAGGCGCCCCGCAGCGAGAGCGGATGGGCGCTGCGCGGTGGCTTCGGCCTCGCCATGGTTCGCGGCGATCTGCCGGAGTTCGACAGCGCCTTCGCCGAGCTCGTGAAGCCCGAGAGCGGCTTCCGGGTCATGTTCGGATGGGGCGCGCCGATCGTGAGCGGCCTCACGGCGGGCACGCTGACGCTGCCGGAGGGCTTCGGGGACCTGGCGCCGGGGCTCATCGGCGTGACCGTCTCGCAGTCGCTCGGCCCGGTGGTGCTCGAGGGCTTCGTCGGGAAGCAGAAGTCGATGTTCAACGCGGAGCCGGAGCCGGGCGCCGCTGGCCCCCTCCCGCTCGTCGCGGCCCGGATCGCCTACGTCGACGAGGCGATGAAGGGGCGGCTCTACGGCGAGGACTACCCGCTGACGATCTCGCTCTCCGGGATCTACGGCGAGGAGCGCGTCGGACTCGCGGCGGAGCAGGAGTGGGCCACCGTCAGCGGCGGGTTCACGCAGCCGCCGCGCGTCGAGGACGTGCCCACCTGGGTTGGGAGCGTCGAGCTCTTCATCCCCTTCGGCAAGGTCGCGAGCTTCGCGGGGGAGTCCTACGTGGGACAGAGCGCGCACCGCTACGAGGGCGCGCTCCTTCAGGTCCCTCACGTGGACCCCGCGACGGGGCGCCATCGGGCGCTGCGCTCCGCCGGCGGATGGGCCCAGCTCTCGGTCAGCGCGGGCGAGTCCTTCGACGTCCGGCTCATCGCCGGCGTCGACCGGATCCTCGACGGACTGGGCTTCGGGCTGGTACCCGAAGACGGGGCCAGGATCCGCGAAAACCGGCTCGCGGCCGTCAACGGGGTGTGGTACCTCCTCGGCCACCTCACGCTGGGGATCCAGCTCCACGCCGTCCAGACCGTCTATGGCGATCCGGCGCAGGGTAGCCCGAGCGTCCTGGGTGCGGCCATGACGAGCCGCCTTACGTTCTGAACGGAAGCGGGTCACCTCCGAAGCCGCCACCAAGGACCATCAATGCAATCTCTACGTACCCCCACCGCGCACCGCGCGGGTGAGAAGCTCGCCGTCCTCCTCCCTGGAATGGGGGCCGTGGCGACCACCGCCATCGCCGGCGTCGAGGCGGTGAAGCGCGGCATCGCGCAGCCCGTCGGCAGCGTCACCCAGCTCGGCCACCTGATCGGCGCCGAGGGAGAGGTCGGCCCGCTGGTCCGCGAGGCGCTCTCCCTCGCCCCGCTCTCGGACATCGTCTTCGGCGGCTGGGACCCGATCCCGGACAGCGCCTACGCCGCCGCGGTCCGCGCGGCCGTGCTGGAGCGCCGGCACCTCGATCCGATCCGCGACGCGCTCGAGGCGGTGAAGCCCATGCCGGCCGTCTTCGACAAGGAGTGGGTCCGCCGGCTCGACGGTCCGAACGTGAAGAAGGGGACGCTCAAGCAGAAGGCCGAGGCGCTCGTCGAGGACATCCGCGGCTTCATGCAGCGGAACGGCTGCGCCCGTGGCGTGATGGTCTGGACCGGCTCGACGGAGGTCTACGTGGAGGCGGGCCCCGTCCACCAGACGCTCGAGGCCTTCGAGGCCGGGCTGGAGAAGAGCGATCCCGCGATCGCGCCGTCGATGGTCTACGCCTACGCGGCAATGAAGGCCGGGATCGCCTACATGAACGGCGCCCCGAACCTCTCCGCGGACATCCCGGCCCTGCGCCAGCTCGCCGACCAGCGCGGGATCCCGACCGGCGGCAAGGACTTCAAGACCGGCCAGACCCTGATGAAGACCACCATCGCGCCGATGCTGCGCGCGCGGCTCCTCGGGCTCGACGGCTGGTTCTCGACGAACATCCTGGGCAACCGCGACGGCCAGGTGCTCGACGACGCCGACAGCTTCAAGACCAAGGAGGTCTCCAAGCTCGGCGTGCTCGATCAGATCCTCGACCCGCGGCTCCACGCCGAGCTCTACGCCGAGATGGATCACAAGGTCACGATCCACTACTACCCGCCGCGCGGCGACAACAAGGAAGGCTGGGACGCGATCGATCTCTTCGGGTGGCTCGGCTACCCGATGCAGATCAAGGTCAACTTCCAGTGCCGCGACTCGATCCTGGCGGCGCCGCTGGTCCTGGACCTCGCGCTGCTCGCCGACCTCGGCCAGCGGGCGGGCGAGAAGGGGCCGCAGGAGTGGCTCTCCTTCTTCTTCAAGAGCCCGGTGACCGCGGTCGGTCGCCACGCGATGCACGACCTCTTCCAGCAGCAGACGGTGCTCTACTCCCGGCTGCGCGCCTGGGCCGATCGCTCCGGCACCGCGGCCCACCTGCGAGCCGCCCCGTAGGGCAC
>JBAVTL010000546.1:0-3523 GCA_049696175.1 Anaeromyxobacteraceae bacterium | reverse complement strand
CGCCCCTTCCCGATCGGGAGGGGCGCCGGCTGGGCGTCGAGCTTCGCGCCCTCGCCCGCGCCGCGCGGGAAGCGGATGGCGCACGGCCCCGGGTGCCCTAGGGCGGTGCGGAGCATCCGCCGGAGCTCGTTCTCGTCCGACGGCGCCATCACGACCAGGTTCGGGACGCAGCGGAGGAAGGTCAGGTCGAGCACCCCGTGGTGCGTCTTGCCGTCGGCGCCGACGAGCCCGCCGCGGTCGAGCACGAAGGTGACCGGCAGGTGCTGCAGCGCCACGTCGTGGACGACCTGGTCGTAGGCGCGCTGCATGAAGCCGGAGTAGACGGCGACCACCGGGCGGATCCCCTCGCAGGCGAGCCCGGCGGCGAAGGTGACCGCGTGCGGCTCGGCGATCCCGACGTCGTAGGTCCGCTCGGGGAACCGCTCCTTGCAGCGGATGAGGCCGGTCCCCTCCAGCATCGCGGCGGTGATCGCCACCACCTTCTCGTCGCGCTCCATCTCCTCGCAGAGCGCGTCGGCGAAGAGGTCGGTCCAGGACTTCGCCGCCTTCTTCTTCGGCTCGCCGGTGGCGACGTCGAAGAACGAGAGCCCGTGGCCGCGGGTCGCCGCGTCGGCCTCGGCGGCGGAGTAGCCCTTCCCCTTCTGCGTGATCACGTGGAAGAGGACCGGCCCGCCGAACAGGACCAGCTTCTGGAAGGTCTCGACGAGGGCGACCACGTCGTGCCCGTCCACCGGCCCGACGTAGTTGAAGCCGAGCCCCTCGAAGAGGACGCCGGGCGTCACGAGGGCCTTCGCCGCCGTGATGCCGTGCCGGATCGCGTCGATCGCCTCGGGGCCGCGCGGGACCTTCTCGAGGAACTCCTTCACCTGCTTCCGCCACCTGTTGTAGGTGCGCGAGGTGAACTTCTTGGAGAGCCACTCGCTCATCGCCCCGACGTTGGGCGAGATCGACATCTCGTTGTCGTTCAGGACGACGATGAGGTCCCGCTTCAGGTAGCCGGCCTGGTTCAGCCCCTCGAAGGCCTCGCCGCCGGTCATCGCGCCGTCGCCGATCAGCGCCACCACCTTGCCGGGCGCGTCGTTCAGCCGCTTCGCCTCCGCGAAGCCGAGCGCCGCGGAGATCGAGGTCGAGGCGTGTCCGACGCCGAAGGCGTCGTGCGGGGACTCGGCCCGCTCCGGGAACCCGGCGAGGCCGCCCTCGGTCCGGAGGGTGTGGAAGCGCTCGCGCCGGCCGGTGAGGAGCTTGTGGGCGTACGCCTGGTGGCCGACGTCCCAGACGAGCCGGTCCTCCGGCGACGAGAAGACGTAGTGCATCGCCACGATGATCTCGACCGCGCCGAGCGAGCTGCCGAGGTGACCGCCGTTCCGCGCGCACACCTCGATGATCTCGTCGCGGAGCTCGGCGCAGAGGCCGGGCAGCTTCTCCACCGGCAGGCGCTTCAGGTCGTCGGGAGAGTCGATCGTGTCGAGGAGACGGCTCATCTATTGGCTCCGTGCGTCGTGCGGCGGACCGGTCGCCCTAGCGCTTGCGGGCGAGGATGTAGCGGGAGAGCGAGCGGAGTGGCTCGGCCCGTGCGCCGAGCGGGGCGAGCGGCTCGAGCGCGCGATCGAGGAGCGCCCGCGCGCGACCGCTCGCGACCTCGGCGCCGAGGAGCGCCGGCAGCGTGGACTTCCCTTGCGCCAGGTCCTTGCCCGGCGTCTTCCCGAGCGTGGCCGCGTCCGCGGTGAGATCCAGCAGGTCGTCCGCGATCTGGAACGCGAGGCCGAGGTCGAGGCCGATCGGGTAGACCGCGTCCGCCCGCGCGCCTGCGCAGAGGGCTCCCCCCGCGACCGACGCCGCGAGGAGGGCGCCGGTCTTGGTGCGCATCAGCTCCATCACCTCCGGCTCGCCGAGCTGGGCGTTGTTCCCGGCCATGTCGCGGGCCTGGCCCTCGACCATGAGCCAGGCGTTCTCGGCGAGCAGCCTCCCGAGCGGCGCGGCGCGCGCGTCGTCGGAGGAGAGCAGGTGCTTGAAGGCGAGCGACTGCAGGCCGTCACCCACGAGCATCGCGGTCGCCTCGTCGAAGGCCTTGTGCACCGTCGGGCGGCCGCGCCGCAGCTCGTCGTCGTCCATGCACGGCAGGTCGTCGTGGACGAGCGAGTAGGTGTGGACGCACTCGATCGCCACGGCGAAGCGCATCGCCAGCGACCCGTCGGAGGCGTCGCCACCCCAGGCCTCGCACGCGGAGAGCACGAGCGCCGGGCGCATGCGCTTTCCGCCCCCCATGAGCGCGTACCGCGTCGCCTCCACGAGGCGCGGCGGGCCGCGGCCGAGCCGCTCGTCGGCCACGCGGCCGAGCTCCTGCTCGACCCGCTCCGCGATCGCCCGAAGGTAGGGCTCGACGGCAAACTCGGATGGCTCCACGGCGGCCCTCTTCTAGCACACCGGCGCCGCTCCCGCGCGTGGGCGGCGCACGCGCCGGCGCCCCCTCACCCTGCCCTCTCCCCCGGTGGGGGAGAGGGGAAGGTCACACGCTGGCTCAGGGCTCCGCGGGCTTACGGTTCGCGAGGATCTCCCGGATCCGCTCGACGAGCCGCTCCATGTCGAGCGGCTTCGCGAAGTAGTCGATCGCCCCCGCGGCACGGCCGGCCCGCTCGTCCTCGTCGCTCTTCCGCGCCGAGATGAAGACGACCGGGATGTCGGCGAAGCTCGGGTTCTGCTTGATGGCCCGGCAGAGCTCGAAGCCGTCGATCCAGCTCATCATGATGTCGAGCAGGATCACGTCCGGCCGATCGACGTGCATCGCCGAGATGAGCCTCAGGCCGTTGGCGGCCGTCCGCACCTCGAACCCTTCGAGGTCGAGCGCGAGCGTCAGCATCTCGCGCGTGTCGCGATCGTCGTCGACGATGATGATCTGGGGCCGCCGGGGCGCCTCGTCCTCAGCGCCCGCCATCGCCCCCGCCCTTCCCGGACGGCTCCACGTCGAAGGGGACCTCCTCGTCCTCCCCCGACGCCGCCTTCACGAGCTGCTCGACGCGCTGCTCCGCCTCGTCGAGCCGGTGGGAGGCGTCGCGGACGAGCCGCATCCCCTCGGCGAACTTCTCGATCGACTGCTCGAGCGTGAGCCCGCCGGACTCCAGCTCGCCGACCGTCTGCTCGAGCCTGGCGACCAGCTTGTCATACGGCTCCGGCGCGGCCTCGGCCGCCTGCACTCCCCGCTCGCCCTTCTCGCCCTGCCGCGCCATCAGTCCTCGCCTCCGTCCCGCTTCCTTACTGTCGGCGGGCCGGACGGGTCAACGCCCCCCGCGGTCGAAGGCGCTCCCCGCGCCCCGGCGGGCAGCGGATCCCCCCCGGCGTTCCGGGCCAGCACCGTCGCGTCGAGCCAGCCTTCGCCGAGCGCGATCCGGACGGCATCGGCCGGACGTACGTCCCCGCTCCGGTGCACGACCCTCCCGTCGGCGAGGACGAGCGCGAAGCCGCGGGAGAGGAGGCGGGCGACGTTGGCGGGGGCGAGCCGCGCGCCCAGCCGCTCCAGCCGCAGCCG
>JBAVTL010000545.1:0-1778 GCA_049696175.1 Anaeromyxobacteraceae bacterium | reverse complement strand
GCCCGGTGGGGCTCCTGCCGGCCGCCGCCGCGGGCGTCGACGTCACGGCGCTGCTCGACGGCGCGGGCGCGATGGAGGCGCGCTGCCGCTCGGGGTCGGTCCTCGAGAACCCGGCGCTCCTCCTGGCCGCGACGCTGCACCTCTCCGACGTGAAGCGCGGCAAGCGGATCCACGTGCTCATGCCCTACGCCGACGCCCTGCGAGACCTCGCCGACTGGTTCGTCCAGCTCTGGGCGGAGTCGCTCGGGAAGTCCGAGCAGGTGGGGCCCACGCCGCTCCGCGCGGTCGGCGCGACGGATCAGCACTCGTCGGTCCAGCTCATGATGGAGGGGCCGAAGGACAAGGTCGTCACCTTCGTGCGCGTGGCGAAGCCGCGCGTCGACGTGCGGATCAAGGTGCCCGACCTCTACCGCGAGCACGCCGAGTTCGCCTACCTGGACGGTCACACGATGGGTGAGCTGATCGACGCGGAGCTGACCTCCACGGAGGCGGCGCTGCGCCACGCCGGCCGTCCGACGATCCGGATCACGCTGCCCCGGCTCGAGCCCCGCGCGGTGGGCGAGCTCATGATGCTGCTCGAGCTCGCGACCGCCTACGCGGGCGGGCTCTACGGCGTGAACCCATTCGACCAGCCGGGCGTCGAGGCAGGGAAGCGCTACGCGCAGGGGCTCCTGGGCCGGCCCGGCTTCGAGCAGGCGCGGGACGAGCTGCTGGCGCGACCGTCCATCGACCCTTCGCTGCAGCTGGGCTGACCTGGCTTGGCAGCCGAAGCCCGAGCCCCGTCCTTGGCCCGCGTCCACCTCCTCCCGCCCGGCCTCGTCAACCAGATCGCCGCGGGCGAGGTGGTCGAGCGCCCGGCGTCGATCGTCAAGGAGCTCGCGGAGAACTCACTCGACGCAGGCGCGACGCAGGTCTCGATCGACATCGAGGAGGGTGGGCTCTCGCTCGTCCGCGTCGCCGACGACGGGTCCGGGATGGAGCGCGACGACGCGCAGCTCGCCCTGGAGCGCCACGCGACCTCCAAGCTGGCGGACGCCGAGGGGCTCGCGGCCATCGGGACGATGGGCTTCCGGGGCGAGGCGCTGCCGGCCATCGCGTCGGTCGCGCGCTTCCGGCTGGACACCGCGCCCGCGGGAGACGGCTCCGGGACGCGGATCGTGGTGGAGGGCGGGGCGCTCGTCGAGACGGCGACCATCGCGCGCGCCCGCGGGACGACCGTCGAGGTCCGCGACCTCTTCTTCAACACGCCAGCCCGCCGGAAGTTCATGCGCGCCGGGGCCACCGAGGCCAGCCACGTGAGCGAGGCGGTGGTGCGGCTCGCGCTCGCGCGCGCCGACGTCGGCTTCACGCTCAAGTCCTCCGGGCGGCTCCTCTTCGGCGCGCGCGGCGGCGGAGACCTGGCCGACCGGGTGGGGCAGGCGCTCGGCCGCGAGGCCTTCCGTCACCTCGTGAAGGTCGAGGGCGGGCGCGGTGAGGTCACCGTTCGCGGGTACGTCTGCTCGCCGGATCACTCCGAGGCGACCGGACGCTCGCTCTACCTGTTCGTGAACGGCCGCTACTTCCGCGATCGCTCGGCGGCGCACGCGGTGTTGCGCGCCTACATGGGGACGCTCCCTGGAGGGCGGTACCCCGCCGGCGCCCTCTTCATCGGGCTTCCGCTGAGCCGGGTCGACGTGAACGTCCACCCGCAGAAGCTGGAGGTCCGCTTCTCCGAGCCGCGCGAGGTTCAGGAGGCGCTCCACCGGACCGTCGCGGAGACGCTCCGGACGGCGCCGTGG
>JBAVTL010000544.1:0-1578 GCA_049696175.1 Anaeromyxobacteraceae bacterium | reverse complement strand
GCCTGGACGTGCGCGTGGTGCTGGTGCATGGAACGCGCCCCCAGATCGAGGAGCAGATGCGCCAGCACGGCGTGACGCCGCGCTACGAGCAGAGCCGCCGCGTCACCGACGAGGCGGCGCTCGCCTGCGTGAAGGAGGCCAACGGCATCGTGCGCGTCGAGATGGAGGCGCTGCTGTCGATGGAGCTCGCCAACAGCCCCATGTGGGGCGCCGACATCCGCGTCTCCTCGGGAAACTTCGTCACCGCCAAGCCCGTGGGCGTGGTGAACGGCGTGGACTTCCGGCACACGGGCGAGGTGCGCAAGGTCGACGCCGACGGCATCCGCCGGCGCCTCGACGACCACGAGGTGGTGCTGCTCTCGCCGATCGGCTTCTCGCCCACGGGCGATGTCTTCAACTGCACGCTCGAGGACGTCGCCACGGCCACCGCGCTCGCGCTCAAGGCCGACAAGCTCATCTTCCTCACCGAGACGCCCGGCGTGCTCGACTCGCGCGGGCGCCTGCTCACGGAGCTTACCGTGGCCCAGGCTCGCGATCTCCTGGCTCGAAACGGCCTTGCGGAAGACGTTGCCGTCTACCTGCCGTGCGCGGTGCGCGCCTGCGAGCAGGGCGTGAAGCGCTCGCACCTCATCAGCCGGCACGTGGATGGCGCGCTGCTGATCGAGCTGTTCACGCACCACGGCATCGGCACCATGATCACGCCCGAGTCGCCGGAGCGCATCCGCCCGGCGACCCTCGAGGACGTGCCCGGCATCGTGCAGATCCTCGAGCCCCTGGAGCAGCAGGGCATCCTCGTCAAGCGCAGCCGCGACATGCTCGAACGCGAGATCGGGCAGTTCTTCGTGCTCGAGTCCGAGGGGAACATTCTCGGCAGCGCGGCGCTCTACCCCTTTGCCGAGCGCAAGACGGCGGAGCTCGCGGCGCTGGCGGTGAATCCCTTCTACCGCGACGGCGGGCGCGGCGAGCGCCTGCTGGCGTATGCGGAGGCGCGCGCCAGGGCGATGGGGCTGAAGTCGATTTTCGTGCTCTCGACGCGCACGACCCACTGGTTCCTGGAGCGCGGCTTCGCCGAAACCGACCTGGCGAAGCTGCCCGAGGGCAAGGCGGCCCTCTACAACTACGACCGGCGCTCCAAGGTCTTCACGAAGGAGTTATAGCGATGGCACGGATGGTGAACTGCATCAAGTTGAAGCGCGAGGCCGAGGGCCTCGACTTCCCGCCCTACCCGGGCGAGCTCGGCAAGCGGCTCTGGGAGAGCGTTTCCAAGGAAGCGTGGAAGGGGTGGCTCGAGCACCAGAAGATGCTGGTGAACGAGAACCGCCTCAACCTCTCCGACCCGCGCGCGCGCAAGTACCTCGAGGAGCAGATGCGCAAGCACTTCTTCGGCGAGGGCGCCGACCACGCCACGGGCTACGTGCCCAAGCCCTGAGCGGGGCGCCCCTACCTGCGCTTGTAGGTCTTCACGCCTTCGGGCGCCGCGAGCAGCAGGATGTCGGCCGGACGGCGGGCGAAGATGCCGTTGGTGACGACGCCCGCGATCATGTTGATCGCGGTCTCGAGCTCCACCGGGTTCATGAT
>JBAVTL010000543.1:0-1832 GCA_049696175.1 Anaeromyxobacteraceae bacterium | reverse complement strand
GAGCGGAACCGTCGCCCCGAGGCGGGTGCGCCGCGCCCTCGCCCCCTTCCCCGTCGTTGCTCGCTTCGCGCGGACACGTCACCGCGGCACGGTTGCGCGACGGGCGCCGGATCCGTACGCGTCGGATCGGTGCGGACGAAGCTCACCGCGAAGCCCGCGTCACCTCAGCCGATTCCGCACGAAGTGACGAATGGTCAGCGAGGGTTCGGGGGAGAGGGGCAAACCATTCCCGACGAGGTTCTGAGCCGCGGGGACCCACGATGTGATGAATCATGGGGGCCGGGCCTACTTCGCCAGCACCTTCGCGAGGTCGAGCAGCGAGAGGTCGAGCGGCTTCTGCCTCCCGACGATCTCGCCGAGCGGCACGGTCCCGATCTCGCCCCTGCTCAGCCCCACCATCACGCCGTGCGCACCCCGCTCCAGCGCGTCCGTCGCCGCGGCGCCGAAGCGGGTCGCGAGGAGCCGGTCGAAGGCGCCGGGGGCGCCGCCGCGCTGGACGTGGCCGAGCGTCGTCATCCGGACGTCGAACCCGACCTCGTCCTCGTGGCGCTGGAAGTGCTCGTAGAGGTGGAGCGCGCCGTTCCTCGCCCCCTCAGCCACGACGACGAGGCCGTGGGTCTTCCCTCGCAGGTGCGCGGCCCGGATGGCGTGGGCGACCTCCTCGTGCGTCAGCTCCCGCTCGGGGATCACGATCGCCTCCGCGCCGCCGGCGATCCCGGCCATGAGCGCCAGGTACCCGCAGTCGCGCCCCATCACCTCGACGAGGAAGGCGCGCCGGTGCGAGGAGGCCGTCGTGCGGAGCCGGTCGATCGACTCGAGCGCGATGTCGAGCGCCGTGTCCACGCCGATGGTCATCTCGGTCCACGCCAGGTCGTTGTCGATGGTGGAGGCGATCCCGACGACCGGGAAGCCGAGCTGGTGGAGGGCGTACGCGCCGGCCTGCGACCCGTTCCCGCCGATGACGATCGCGGCGCCGATGCCGAGCGTCTCGAGGTTGGCGATCGCCCGGCGGCGGTGCTCCTCTTCCTCGAACTCGGGGCACCGCGCGCTCCCCAGGATGGTCCCGCCGCGGCCGAGGATCCCGCCGACGTCGCGAGCCCCCAGCGCCTTCATGTCCGCGTCGAGGAGGCCGGCGTAGCCGCGCCTCACGCCGACCATGTCCCAGCCCTTGTCCAGTCCGGTGCGCACCACGGCGCGGATGGCCGCGTTCATCCCCGGCGCGTCCCCACCGCTCGTCAGCACCGCCACCCGCTTCATCGGCACCTTGGCTCTCCTCCGGGCCCGCTGTCCGTTGTCTATCAGCATCGTCGCGCGACGGCACGGACCTCGAACGGGGATCCACCCGGGGTGATCCCCGAAAAGCGGCTGAAAAATTGACCGGTTGCGGGTGATATCGGATCTTCCTCGAACCATGCCCCCCGCCATCCAGTCGATGGAGCTGGCGCAGGTCCTCGCCGAGGCCGAGGACATCGCGCGCAGCGTGAACCAGAAGCTCACCAGCGCTCACCAGCTCCTCGCCTTCTTCACGGTGCCCAACCGCGCCGAGATCCTGCTCAAGGAGCGTGGCGTCGACGAGGATCGGATCCTCGCGGCCATGAACGGAACGCCCATGGAGCGCGAGGGGCTCGAGCGCGACCTGCGCGAGCGCGCGAGGGAGATCGCCACCGGCACGGGCGCGGAGGAGATCGACTGCCTCCACCTGCTCATCGCGATGAGCCGGGTCCGCGCGAGCGCGGCGCACCAGCTCCTGACGGGCTGCAAGCTCTCCCCGGCCACGCTCGGGAACGTCGCCCTCTCCTACTTCACGTCGCGGATGCCGCGCCGCCTGCGGG
>JBAVTL010000542.1:0-2202 GCA_049696175.1 Anaeromyxobacteraceae bacterium | reverse complement strand
CCGCTGCGGAGGCGGCCCAGAAGGCGGCCGAGGCGGCCGTCGCCGCCATGGGAGCGCTGAAGCCGGCCCCCGTCGCCGCGCCGGCAGCAGCGCCCGTCGCGCCCGCGCCCGCACCCAAGTGGACCGGGACCCTGGGCCTCGGGCTCATCTCGCTCACCGGCAACTCGAAGAGCGTGTCGTTCAACTCGACCGCCGCCGCCGAGCACAAGAGCGACGGCTGGATCCTCGGGCTCAAGGCGAACGCCGCGTACGGCCAGACCCGCCCCGCCGACGGGGCGCCGACCCAGACGGTCGCCAAGGCCGCCGGGGCTCTGGCCCGCATGGATCGAAAGTTCCACGAGCGCTACTCGGGCTACCTTCTCGTCGCCGGGGAGACCGATCACGTCGCCAGCGTCGAGGTTCGCTACACCGGCGAGGCTGGCGCCTCGATCACCTGGGTGGACGCGGGCGGCGACTCGGGCTGGAAGACCTCGTTCCGCACGGACCTCGGCTTCCGCTGGGCACAGGAGCAGCGGTACCAGTACTACCCGATCGGCGCCGCCCGGGACCCGGTGACCCTCTACGCGCCGCGGCTCGGCCTCGCGCTCAAGTATGCGCTGAACAAGGACGTGCTCTTCACCGAGGACGCCCAGATCCTCCCCAACGTCGTCGGCGCCGGGCGCGTGATCGTGAACAGCACGGCCAAGCTCACCTCGCGCCTCACGCAGTCGCTCTCGTTCGGCGCCTCGTTCCAACTGAACCACGACAGCACGCCCGCGGCCGGGAAGGTCCCGACCGACACGATCCTCGGGCTCACGATCGAGATGCTGCTCTAGCAGGCTCCTCCCCTCCCCCTCACCGAGCCACCGGGGGGAGGGCGGGGGGAGCGACCCCGGCCTACTTGAAGTCCGTCAGCTTCTTCCGCACGCCGCCGCGCGCAGGCTCGCGCTTCGACTGGCAGGCCGGACAGAGCTGCGCGTGCGGGACGAGGGCCATTCGCTTTGGGGAGATCTCCTCCTCGCACTCCTCGCAGAGGCCGTAGTCGTCCGGCGCATCGCGCAGCTTGCGCAGCGCCCGGTCGATCCTGACGAGCAGCTCCGCCTGGCCGCGGTTCCGCTGCGAGGCGAGGACCTGGAGCATCTCGGAGAGCGCCTGCGCGTCCTCGTCGGACACACCGGTGCTCGCCGGATCGGTCCGGTTCGGCTCGATCTTCGCGGGGCCGGTCCGGACTAGCTCGGCGCGCATGGCCTCGAGCGCCGCGCGGTGGCTGGCTAGTTGCTTTGGAGTCAAAGGAAAGCCCTCTCCCCTGCCGTCGCTGCGAAGGGGAGAGGGTCGGGTGTACCTAGACGCGCGCCGTGACCTGCGCGCTCTGCTGAACCTGCGGCTGCGGGCGGCGCTCGATCCGCTCGCCGCGAGCGAGCATGTCGAGGGCCATCGAGAGCAGGTGGGCGAGGAGCTCGCCAGAGCCCGGCACGTCGAGCTTGCGGTAGATCCGCTTCCGCCGGGCCCGGATCGTCTCGGGCGACACGCCTGCGGCGGCCGCAGAGTCCTTGCACGCGAAGCCCTGCGCGATGCGCAGCACCTCCGCACGCTCTGCCGGCGTCAGCGACGTCCCTTCCATGAACTTCTGAGCGAAAGGCATCAGGATCTCGATGTCGATCTGGGCCATAGCGCTTCCTTACCCCCCGGTCTTAGGTGCGTTGTCGTTCTGCCGCTCCGGACCCGACCCCCTTGCGTGTGGCAAAGCGTCCCACTGAGGTCGTCCCGTTCGGCACTCACGACATTAACAACGCCCCACCAGGATGCCACCCCCCGTGGATAGTTTTGTGTAAGTCACTGATACAACTCGCGTAACCAGCTACGAACCGCGGTCGTTCCACCACTTGCGACCCTTCTGGGCCTCCATCGCCGCTAGCGCGGCTCTGTACCGCGTACAAGGGACGGCCAGCCACGCAGACGCGCCTCCCACACCGGCCCGCGCGCCGCGACCTCGCGCCAGTCGAGCGTCATGGTCGCGAGCCGCCCCAGCGGCGCGATCCCCTCGGGTGCGGTCGCCGCGGGGCGCAACGGCAGGAGCCCGAGGGCGCGTTCGACCAGCACCTGCTCCGCGACCGGACCAGTGAGCCAGGCCGAGAACTTCCGGGCCGCGCTGCCCGCGCCCGGGAGCACCACGAGCGCTGTCGGAATGGCGACGCACCCCTTGGCCTCCTGATCGGGGAAGAC
>JBAVTL010000541.1:0-4873 GCA_049696175.1 Anaeromyxobacteraceae bacterium | reverse complement strand
CATCTTCCACACCGAGGACGTCGACGCCCTCATCGGCTGGGCGCGCGAGCGGCTGCAGCCGTCCGACGTCCTCCTCGTCAAGGCGAGCCGCGGCATGAAGCTCGAGCGGCTCGTCGAGGCCCTGCGCTAGATGCTCTACCTCCTCCTGTACCCGCTCTCTGGCCAGCTCAGGCTCTTCAACGTCCTGCGGTACCCGTCCTTCCGGATCGTGGCCGCCGGGCTCACCGCCATGGTGCTCGGGCTGATCTTCGGGCCGCTCTTCATCGAGCGGATGCGCGAGATCCAGTACGGCGTCTCCAACGTCCGCGAGGACACGCCCGAGACGCACAAGAAGAAGGCGGGGACGCCGTCGATGGGCGGCCTCCTCATCCTCCTCTCGCTGGTCCTGTCGACCCTCCTCTTCGCCGACCTGCGCAGCCGGCTCATCTGGGCGGCGCTCACGGTCACGGTGGGCTTCGGCGCGATCGGCTTCGCCGACGACTGGCTCAAGATCTCGAAGCGCGACTCGAAGGGGCTCGCCGGCCGGAGGCGGCTCCTCCTCGAGGCGGCCATCGTCATCGTCGCCTACTTCCTCTTCCTCACCGACCACTCGCTGCGCCTCGACGGGCACTTCCCGTTCCTCTGGGTGAAGTCCCTCCAGGACACCCACCTGACGCTCCCCTTCGTCCCGACGCGCTACTTCGAGCCGGATCTCTCGTGGCTCTACCTGCCCTTCATGGTCTTCGTCGTGGTGGGCACCGCCAACGCGGTGAACATCACCGACGGGCTCGACGGCCTCGCCGTCGGCCCCACGATCGTCTCGTCGATCACCTTCCTCGCCCTCTCCTACGTGGCGGGGACGACCATCGCCGGGTTCAGCCTCGCTGGGTACCTCCGGATCCCCTTCATCCCAGGGGCCGAGGAGCTGGGGGTCTTCTGCGCGGCCATGGCGGGCGCCGGGATCGCGTTCCTCTGGTACAACACCTACCCGGCGTCGGTCTTCATGGGCGACGTCGGCTCGCTCGGCCTGGGCGGCGGCCTCGGCATGCTGGCCATCCTCACCAAGAACGAGCTCGCGAGCGCCATCCTGCACGGGGTCTTCCTGGTGGAGATCGTGAGCGTGATCGTCCAGGTGACCTGGTTCAAGCGGACGGGCAGGCGCGTCTTCCGGATGGCCCCCATCCACCACCACTACGAGCTGAAGGGGTGGGCCGAGCCGAAGATCATCGTCCGCTTCTGGATCATGTCGATCATGCTCGCGCTCGTCGCGCTGCTGTCGCTCAAGCTGAGGTAGCCCGTGGCAGACGCACCCATCCTCCGGAACCAGAAGGTCACCGTCGTCGGTCTCGCCCGCAGCGGCGTCGCGGCGGCGAGGCTGTGCGCCCGTGAGGGCGCGAGCGTCACCGTCACCGACCGGAGCCCCGAGGCGGAGCTCGCGGCCCCGCTCGCGGCCCTCGACGGCCTGTCCGTCCGCAAGGTGCTGGGCGGCCACGACGAGGGGGACTTCGAGGGGGCCGACCTCGTCGTCGTCTCGCCGGGCGTCCCGCTCTCGATCGCGCCGATCCAGGCCGCGCGGCGCAAGGGGATCCCGGTCTGGGGCGAGGTCGAGCTGGCGTCCCGCTTCCTCGGCGACGTCCCGATCGTCGCCATCACCGGCACCAACGGCAAGAGCACCACCACCGCGCTCGCCGGCGCCCTCTTCGCAGAGGACCGCGCCGTCTTCGTGGGCGGCAACCTCGGCACCCCACTCAGCGAGCAGGTCCTCTCGGGCAGGCCGGTGGACGTGGTGGTCGCGGAGCTCTCGTCCTTCCAGATCGAGGGGCTCGACCGGTTCCGCGCGCGGGTCGCCGCGATCCTCAACGTCACCCCCGACCACCTCGACCGCTACGACGGCGTGCAGGACTACGCGGCCGCGAAGGCCAGGCTCTTCACGACGCAGCAGCCGCGTGACTTCGCGATCGCCAACGCCCGCGACCCGCGCACCGTCGCGATGGCCGCGACCTCCCGCGGGGAGCTGCTGACGTTCGGCTTCGGGCCGCCGGCGCCGCGCGCGGCGTGCGCCTCGGGCGAGGACGCGCCCTTCGACCTCTGGCTCCAGCGCACTCCCTCGGAGTCGCCGGAGCGGTACAGGCTGCTCAACCGGGCCCTCCGCGGGCGCCACAACGTGGAGAACGCCCTCGCCGCCCTGCTCTGCGCGCGGCTGCTGGGCGTCCCCGGCGACGCGGCCCAGCGCGGCCTCGACGGCTTCCCCGGCCTCCCCCACCGGCTCCAGCTGGTGCGCGAGCGCGACGGCGTCGAGTGGGTGAACGACTCGAAGGCGACCAACGTCGACTCGACCACCGTGGCGCTCGCCGCCTTCGCCCCGGGCCGGCCGCGGGTCATCGTCCTGATGGGCGGGCTTGGTAAGGGCGCGCCGTACACGCCGCTGCGCGCGCTCTTCGCGGGGCGCGTGAAGGCGCTCCTCACGCTCGGCGAGGACGCCCCCGCGGTGGAGCGCGATCTCGGCGACCTCGCCCCGACCGAGAGCTGCGGCGACCTGGCGAAGGCGGTCGCGCGGGCGGCGGCGCTGGCCGAGCCGGGCGACGTGGTCCTCCTGTCGCCAGCCTGCGCCAGCTACGATCAGTTCGACGACTACGAGCACCGCGGCGAGGTCTTCCGGCAGCTCGCCGAGGCCTTGCCGTGAGGGCCCGCGCCGACTCGGGCCCGCCGCCCGGTGCCCCGCCCTTCGACGGGCTGCTCCTCTTCGCTGTCGTCTCCCTCGCGGCCGTGGGCGCGGTGATGGTCTACTCGGCGAGCGCCATGACCGCGCAGCAGCGGCTCGGCGACCAGTTCTACTACCTGAAGCGCCAGCTCGTGGCCTGCGGGATCGGGCTCGGGCTCCTCGTGCTCGCGCTGAAGCTCGGCTACCGGCGGATCTCCGCCCTCGCCTACCCGCTCCTCGGCGTCGCGTTCGTGCTGCTGGTGCTCGTCCTCGTGCCCGGGATCGGCCGGGTCGCCGGCGGGGCGCGGCGCTGGATCGACCTCGGCCTCATCCGCTTCCAGCCCGCCGAGGCGGCCAAGGTGGCGCTCGTCCTCTACCTCGCGCGCTCGCTCTCGCGGAAGCAGGACCGGCTCCAGGTCTTCAGCATCGGGTTCCTGCCGCACATCGCCGTGACCGGGATCATGGCCGGCCTCGTGCTGCTCGAGCGCGACCTCGGCACGGTCGTCATCATGGGGATGGTCCTCTTCACGATGCTCTTCGCCGCCGGGGTGCGGGTGCGCTGGCTGCTCGGCGCGGTGGTGCTCCTCGCGCCGCTCTTCTGGTACCTCGTCGCGTCCACGCCCTACCGGCTCCAGCGCTTCCTGGCCTACCTGGACCCGTGGGGCCACCGCGACGGCGCCGGCTTCCAGCTCGTGGAGTCGCTGCTCGGGATCGGGAACGGCGGCTGGCTCGGGCAGGGGCTCGGCGAGGGGAAGGGGAAGCTCTACTACCTCTTCGCCGCCCCCACCGACTTCATCGCGGCGGTGATCGCGGAGGAGACCGGGCTGCTCGGCGTGGCCGCGATCCTCGCCCTCTACGCGGTGCTGGTCTGGCGCGGGCTGCGCGCGGCGCGGCGCGCGTCCGACCCGTTCGGCTGCTACGTCGCCGTCGGCCTCGCGACGCTCGTGGGCTCCCAGGCGCTCGTGAACTTCGCCGTCGTCTTCGGCCTCCTCCCCACCAAGGGGCTCACGCTCCCCTTCATCTCCTACGGCGGCAGCTCGCTCATGACCCTCCTCGGCGCGATGGGGATCCTCCTCTCGGTCTCGGCCGACCGCGGCGGCTTCCTCGCGCCGGGCGTGCAGGCGATCCGGGTCGGCGCGGTGGCGAGGGTCACGCCGTGAGGGTGCTCATCGCCGGCGGCGGCACGGGCGGCCACGTCTTCCCCGGGATCGCGCTCGCAGAGGAGCTCGTGGGGCGCCAGGCCGAGAACGACGCGGTCTTCGTCGGGACGGCGCGCGGCCTCGAGGCGACGGTGGTGCCGTCGGCCGGGTATCCCATCGAGCTCATCCAGGTGAAGGGGCTCAAGGGGAAGGGGGTCGCGAGCGCCATCGGCAACCTGCTGCTCATCCCCGGTGCCCTGCTCCGCTCCCTCGTCATCCTGCGCCGGTGGCGGCCCGACGTCGTCATCGGCGTCGGTGGCTACGCGAGCGGCCCCGTGGTGCTGGCCGCCTGGCTCCTGCGGATCCCGACCGCGGTGCAGGAGCAGAACGCCGCCGCAGGCTTCACGAACCGCGTGCTCGGTCGCCTCGTCGGGACGGTCTTCACGGCCTTCCCCGAGGCCGCCGCCTGGTTCCCGAAGCGGAAGGTGCAGCAGCTCGGCAACCCGATCCGGCGCCGGCTGCTCGACAACTACATGCGCCCCACGACCCCGCACGACCGCCTGCACGTGCTGGTCTGCGGGGGTTCGCAGGGGGCCCACGCGCTCAACATGCGGCTCGTCGAGTCGCTGCCCCACCTCGCCGACGTCCGCGAGAAGCTGACGATCACGCACCAGACCGGCCACCGGGATCGGGAGGCGGTGGAGAGGGGCTACGCCGCCACCGGCTTCACCCCCGACGTGCGCGAGTTCATCACCGACATGAGCGGCGCCTACGCGGCGGCGGATCTCGTGGTCGCGCGCGCTGGCGCGACCACGCTGGCGGAGCTGACCTGCTGCCAGAAGCCCTCCATCCTCGTCCCCTTCCCCTTCGCCGCCGACAACCACCAGGTGCTGAACGCGCGCAGCCTCGTCGAGGCCGGCGCGGCGGTGATGATCGAGGAGCGCGACCTGACGGGCGAGCTGCTCGCCAGGGAGATCCGCGCGATCCTCGCGAACCCGGAGCGGCGCACGCAGATGGCGCGCGCCGCCGGGCGGCTCGGGGCCCCGCAGGCCGC
>JBAVTL010000540.1:0-2803 GCA_049696175.1 Anaeromyxobacteraceae bacterium | reverse complement strand
GTGGCCAGCCTGGCCAGCCCGGCCAGCAGCAGGGCGCTCCGGGGCTTGTCGGCCCGGGCGGACAGGCAGCGGCGCTGCCGCCTACTCCTAACGGGGCAGGCCAGGCTCCGGCGGCCGGCACCCAGGCGGCAGCTCAGGCCGCCCCCGAGGCGACCGAAGAGGTCGAGGGCGTCCTGCAGTTCGAGGGCAAGGGGAACGGCTACCTGCGCGACCCCAAGCGGAGCTACCTGCCGCAGCCCTTCGACGTCGAGGTTCCGCGCTGGCTCATCGACAAGCTCCACCTCCAGCCAGGCCTGCTCGTGAAGGGGGTCGCGACGACGCGCAACGTCAAGCGGATCCTGCAGCGCATCGACCAGCTCGAGGGGACGGACCCGATCGCGGTCGCCCGGCGCACCCAGTTCCAGAGCCTGACCGCGACCGATCCGACCGAGCGGCTCATCATCGAGACCCGCCCCGACGAGATGGTCGGCCGCGTCCTCGACATCGTCGCGCCCCTCGGCCTCGGCGCGCGGGCGCTCATCACCTCGCCGCCGAAGGCGGGCAAGACGATCATGCTCCAGCGGATCGCGCAGGCCATCACGGCCAACCGGCCCGACGTGCACCTGACGGTCCTCCTCGTCGACGAGCGCCCCGAGGAGCTCACCGACATGCGCCGCAACATCCAGGGCGAGGTGATCGGCTCCTCCAACGACCGCCCCGCCGAGGAGCACATCCACGCCGCCGAGATGGCCATGGAGCGTGCGCGGCGGCTCGTCGAGGGGGGCAAGGACGTCGTCATCCTGCTCGACTCGATCACCCGGCTCGCGCGCGCCTACAACAAGGAGGTCGAGTCCTCCGGCCGCACGCTGACCGGCGGCGTGGACTCGCGCGCCCTGGAGCGCCCCAAGCGGCTCTTCGGCGCCGCGCGCAAGGCCGAGGAGGGCGGCTCGCTCACCATCATCGCGACCGCGCTCATCGACACCGGCTCGCGCATGGACGAGGTGATCTTCGAGGAGTTCAAGGGGACCGGCAACATGGAGGTGGTGCTCTCCCGGCAGCTCGCGGAGCGGCGCATCTTCCCCGCCATCGACATCGGCGCGTCCGGCACCCGCAAGGAGGAGAAGCTCTTCTCCGCCAAGGAGATCGGGAAGGTCCGCCAGCTTCGCGGCGCCCTGGCGTCGCTCAAGCCCGTCGAGTCGATGGAGCGGCTCCTCAAGAAGCTCTCCGAGTTCGAGGCCAACGACGAGTTCCTGGCGAGCTTCTAGCTCCCCGAAGACCACGAGCCTCACCCTGCCCCTTGCCCCTGTGGGCGCTCGCTGGTCTACTCCGGGGTGCGTGAAACCGGATCGCGTCCTCATCGTCGACGACGACGAGCTCATCCTGAAGGCCCTGGCGCGGATCATCGAGGCCGCGGGCTTCGAGCCCAGGACCTACGTCGCGCCCGAGGGGGCGCTGGCGAAGATCGAGGACGACGATCCGGTCGTCATCATCTCCGACTACATGATGCCGGGGATGGACGGCGTCAGCTTCCTCAAGGCCGCCCGCGCCAAGGCCCCCTTCGCGGTCCGCATCCTCTGCACCGCCGCCGAGGACTTCCGCGTGGCGCTGCAGGCGGTCAACTCCGGCGAGGTCTTCCGGATCATCGCCAAGCCGTGGCACCAGCAGGAGCTGATCGCGACGGTCCAGCAGGCGGCCGACTCCGCGCGGCTCCGCCGCGAGAACGAGCGGCTCACCGGCGAGGTCCAGCGCCAGAACGGCCAGCTCCGCGAGATCAACCTCCGGCTGGAGGAGATGGTCCGCGTCCGGACCCAGGCCCTCCTCGAGGGGCTGATCGCCGCGCTCGACTACCGGGACGCGGAGACCCAGTGGCACTCCCGGCGCGTCTCGCTGTACGCACGCCGCCTCGCCATCGAGCTGGGGATCGGGGACCCCGACCTCACCGTCATCGAGCACGGCGCCCTCCTCCACGACATCGGCAAGATCGGGGTGCGCGACCGCGTGCTCCTCAAGCCGGGACCGCTCACCCCCGACGAGTGGGAGGAGATGAAGCGCCACCCCGAGCTCGGCTGGGCGCTGCTCCAGCGGGTGGACTACCTGCGCCCCGCCTCAGCCATCGTCCTCCAGCACCAGGAGAAGTGGGACGGCACTGGGTACCCGGCGGGGCTGCGGGGCGAGGGGATCGGTGTCGGGGCGAGGATCTTCCACATCGTCGACACCCTCGACGCCATCACGAGCAACCGTCCGTACCGGAAGGCGCGCACCATCGCCGAGGCTCGCGAGGAGATCGCGCGCTGCTCCGGCACCCAGTTCGATCCGGAGGTCGTCAGCGCGTTCATGTCGATCTCCGAAGAGGAGTGGGAGCGGATCCGGCTCGACGTCGAGACGGTCGCCGTCCTCTCCGCGGACATGGCAGAGCACGCCCCGGGGACCGAGCACGACCTCGACCGCGCGCTGGCGCGGGCGTTGAAGGCCTGAGCCTCCTGGCGCTCGCAGCTAGGGCTCTGCCCGGATCTCGACCCCTAGCAGCTCCTGAGTAGCGCCCGCCCTCACCTCGACGGTGGCGGCGCTGCGGCTGCCGTCCGCCCCCACGAACTCAACGCGGTGGGCGCCGGCCCGCACCTCCACGGCGCGGGCCTCCCCGACGACGAGCGGCGGCGCGACCGGCACGCCGTCCACGCGTACCTCCGCCGGCGCCTGTACCTGGACCACGAGCCGACCGGTGGTCGGCGCGGAGGAGACGCCGTGAGCCACGACCGCCCCCGCCAGGACGACGACCAGCGCCGCCGCCGCCGCGACGAGCGCACGCGGGCGCCCCCTCCTACGG
>JBAVTL010000539.1:0-2383 GCA_049696175.1 Anaeromyxobacteraceae bacterium | reverse complement strand
GGCTGCTCCTCGCCGCGGCGACCGCCTACGGGATCGCCTGCGTCGCCGCGGTCGTCCGCGGCCGCGCCGCGCGCTGGATCCTGGCCGGCGGCGTCGCGATCCACGTCGCCGCGATGACGGGACGCGGGCTCGCCATCGGCTTCTTCCCGCTCACCAACAAGATGGAGTCCTTCTCCACCTGCGCCCTCGCCACCGCGCTCGTGGCGGTCGTCGCGTGGCGCCCGGCGCGGAGCTACGTGCTCCCGCTCTTCGCGGTGATCGCGGCGGCGATGGCCACGGCCCTCGCCTTCCCGGGCCACCTCGGGTGGCCGCCGCCGTTGATGCGGACCGTCTGGTACCCGCTCCACGTCCCGATCAGCTTCGTCGCGTACGGGTGCTGGACCGCCGCGGCCGCGGCGTCGCTCTCCTGGTTCGCCGATCGGCAGGGCGCGTGGCTCGTCCTCGTGGACCGGCTCGCGCTCTGGGGCTTCGCCCTCTGGTCGCTCTCGATGATCTTCGGCGGCGTCTGGGGCGTCGTCGCGTGGGGGGCCTACTTCATGTGGGACCCCAAGGTCATCTGGTCGGTCATCCTCTGGTTCCACTACGCGACCTTCGTCCACGTGAGGCTCACGCCGTCGATGCAGGCGCGGCCGTGGGCGCGCCCGGCGCTCGCGATCGTCGGGTTCCTGTTCGTCTTCGTCGCCTACGTGGGGACGTCGTTCTTCTTCGGGCGGTCGAGCCATGCCTTCAGCTGATCCCTCCGGCCGCGTCCGCCTCGACTGGCTCCGCTCCCAGGGGCTGGGGCTCATCTGTGGGTTCGGGACGGTCATCCTGCTCGCCGTCGGCTCCGTGATCCTCTCCGCGACGCGGGAGGGGGCGTCGGCCTCCGTGGGGTTCGACGATCTGCGAGGCTTCTTCGCGCCGCCGTCGGCGGTCCATTGGTGGTTCTACCTGCTCTGCGCCGTCGCTGGGCTCTACGCGCTCAACACCGTGCTCGCCACGTGGGACACGGTGTCGCGCAGGTGGCGCGCCGGCGTGCGGGCGCCTGGCGCCTACGCCGCGTCGGTCATCCACGTCGGCTTCCTCGTCGCGATGGCCGGCCACGCGCTCGGCGGCTTCACGTCGGAGGACTTCGAGCCGGTGATCGTGACGGAGGAGTGGCGGGAGGTGCCGGGCTTCGGCGAGGCGCGGCTCCTGACGCTCGAGGTCGACTCCATGCCGAGCGGCATGCCGAAGTCGGCCCGCGCGACGCTGGCGGTCCGCGGTCCGGACGGCGCGACGCGGCAGGAGATCGTCGACTACAACCAGCCGCTCTCCCGCGGCTTCGGAGGCCACCTCGCGCTGCTCTCCGAGATGGGGCAGGTGAACGTCCCCGGCGTCGGCGTCCGCCCGGCGATCCTCCTCCGGCCCCGCACGACGCCGTCGAACCCCTGGGCGCTCGTCTCCGGGATCCTCGTCGGCCTCGGCGTCCTGCTGATGTGGCGGCGGCTGTTTCCGCGGCGTGGGGCCACGCCGGGCGAATGAAGCTCCCTCAGGGGAGCATGGAGAAGACCAGGTCATCGTGGTCGTTGTACGACCCGGGCACGCACGGCGCCGACGCGCCGCTGTAGCGGAAGACGCCGCGGATCACGGAGTGGCTGCCTCCCGCGGGCAGGGCGAAGGAAGCCGTCGTGAGCGTCTGGGACCCTGGCGTGGGGGCGACCGGAGGTGCGGTCGGGTCGGCCGGCGGCGGAGGAGGCGCGGGGGCGAGAGTCGCGAGGTGCTGCCACTGCGGCGCGGGGGCGTAGGCGTCGGGTGCGAAGTAGAGGTCTAGACGGTCCGCACGGTAGTCATAGACCCAGACCTGCGCCTGCACCTTCACCATTGCTCCGGTGGCCAGCGTGCCGCTCGCGTCGGTCTTGATGCCGAGTGAGTCGAGCGACTCATCGACCTGATAGGCGCCGGAGTTGCCGTCGGCGCAGGAGGAGAAGATCGTGTTCGGCTGGCCGAGTTCGGGGCCGTTCGACGCCCCTTGGAGACCACGGCCGTCGAGGAGGGTGCCGGAGACGCAGCCGTTCGCGGTGACCGCGCACCGCGGGGCTTTCATGCCGGTGTCCCACGTAGAACGCGACCTCCGTCACGCCGAAGAAGTCGTAGGGCGTCGCGACGAGGTTGATCTGGCCGGACACGGTGTCACCGGCGGGGGCGCCGAAGAAGACCGTCGGAGCCACGGTGTCCACCTCCACGGCAAAGACCAGATCGTCGCGATCCGCGTACGCCTTGTCGGTGCATGCGGAGGGCTGACCGATCCCCTCATTCCCACGTTCATGGGATGGGCTGAGTGGTAGAAGTTCCGCGGGCTTGGGATCATGGTGGCGGGATGCGCACCAAAGCCATCCGCCCCCGCCGCGTGCACGCCTTCGTG
>JBAVTL010000538.1:0-2739 GCA_049696175.1 Anaeromyxobacteraceae bacterium | reverse complement strand
GCCGTGGGGCGCTCCTTGAGCAGCCGGTCGTGGTAGGTGAGCGACTCGTCGCGGACGGCCGGGGACGGCGCCACCCGGTTCTGGTCGAGCGCCGCGAGCGCGTCAGCGCCGCTCGCCGGGCGCTCCTCGCCGCGCGCGAGCTGCTTCCCGACGTTGAGCCCCAACACGAAGACCACGGCGAGCACGACGATGGCGCCGACGACGACCGACGCGATCTGGCGCCCGTCGAGCGACAGGTCGAAGCGCTCCTCTCGGCTGCGCGGGTTTACGTCTCGCATGGATGAACCTGGCGGCCCGGGCGCACCCTGCGCCGGGCCGGTCAGACGATTCTAGGCGTCGTCGGCGATATCGGAAGTTTCCGGACTCTCCATCCGATCCGGCGCCGAGACCCCCAGCACGGCGAGGCCGTTGGCGAGCGTCTGCTTGAGCGCGCGGCAGAGGAAGAGCCGGCCCTTCGTCTTGAGCGGATCGCTGCCGATGACCCGCTCGCCGCTCCGCTTCCCCTGCGAGTACCAGGAGTGGAAGGACGCGATCGTCTCCTGCAGCCAGAAGGCGACACGGTGGGGCTCCCAGGCGAGCGCGGCCGCGGCCAGCATGTCCGGGAAGCCGGCGATCCGGCGGATGAGCTCCAGTTCCTCCGGGGAGGTCAGGGTCCTGACCGCGTCGAGGTCGAAGTCAGGGACCTCCACGCCGCCCTCGCGGGCCTTCGCGAAGATGGCCGCCAGCCGGGCGTGGCCGTACTGGACGTAGAAGACGGGGTTGTCGAGCGTCTGCTTCCTCGCGAGGTCGAGGTCGAAGTCGAGCGGCGCGTCCGACCGGCGCGTCAGGAAGATGAAGCGGGTCGCGTCCCGGCCCACCTCGTCGACGACCTCACGGAGCGAGACGAGCGTCCCCGCCCGCTTCGACATCTTCACCGCCTCGCCGCCCCTGAGGAGGTTGACCATCTGGATGAGGACGACGTGCAGATCGTCACGCGACCCGCCCAGCGCCTGGAGCGCCGCCTTCAGGCGCGGAACGTACCCGCCGTGATCCGCGCCGAGGACGTCCACGAGGAGGTCCGCCCGCTGCCGCTTGTCCCAGTGGTAGGCGATGTCGGCGCAGAAGTAGGTGGCGGTCCCGTCGGCCTTCTTGACCGGCCGGTCCACCTCGTCGCCGAACCTCGAAGACCGAAAGAGCGTCAGGTCGTCGGACGCGGCGATGCCCTCGGCGTCGGCCTCGGGATCGACGACCGGCGCCGGAGCCCCGTTCCTGGACTTGGGCGGAGGGAGCTTCCCGACGTAGATGAGGTCCTTCGCCGTCATCTCGGCGAGGAACTTCTCCACGATCCCCGACTCGTAGAGCGCCTTCTCCGAGGACCACCGGTCGAACTCGATGTTGATGGCGCCGAGGTCCCCGCGGATGAGCCCCAGGACGTGCTGGACGGCGCGGTCGCGGAAGAGCGCGAGCCACTCCTGCTCGGGCGCGTCGAGGTACCTCGCGCCAAACTCGGCCTTCAGGGCGTCGGCGATCTCCCGGACGTACTCGCCCGGGTAGCTCTTCGGCGGCATCGTGATCGTCCGCCCGTGCGCCTCCTGGTAGCGGAGGTGGACCGACCGGGCGAGCGTCTGGACCTGCGCGCCGAAGTCGTTGACATAGTACTCGCGCGTGACGTCGAACCCCGCCCAGCGCAGCAGGCTCTGGACGCCGTCGCCGGTGACGGCGTTCCGCCCGTGGCCGACGTGCATCGGGCCGGTGGGGTTGGCCGAGACGTACTCGACGATGACCCTCTTCCCCTGCCCCACCGTCGTGCGCCCGTAGGCGTCCCCCTCGACGACGACCCGCGCGAGCGAGCGGAACCAGGCGTCGGGGGCGAGCCGGACGTTGATGAAGCCGGGCCCCGCGATCTCGACCGAGGTCAGCGCGCCGTCGGCGTCGACCGCCCGGACCGCCTCGAGGATCGCCTGCGCCAGCTCGCGCGGAGGCTTGCCGAGCGGCTTCGCCAGGATCATCGCCGCGTTGACGGCGAAGTCTCCGTGCTTCGGGTCCCGCGGGCTCTCGACGGAGAACGCGGTCTCCGCGGCCGACGCGGGCCACCGCCCGTCTGCGGCCCCCTTCGCGAGTGCACGGCGGAAGATGTCGACGACGCTGTCTCGGATCATGGGGCGCGAGAAATACCCGGCGCGGTCGGGCGGTGCAAGCCCAGGGGGCTTCATCCGAGTCGAACGCGAACTGCATCTCGAACGTCTGCCGCAAACCGTTCGGCTTCAGCGGCCTCACCGTCCGGAGGCCACCTCCAGCCTCTTCACCACCTCGTCGTCGATCTTCACCTCGGCCGCCTGCCAGAGGTCCTCCAGGAACTGCTTCCGATCGGCGCTCCGCCGCTCGTTCGCCACCCGCGCCTGGAGCGCGTCCCGGATCGCCTCGAACCTGGGCTCGTACGCGGCCTCACGCCCGAGGAGCTTCACGACGTAGAAGCCGCCCGCGCTCTCGACGACAGCGCTCCCCACCTCGCCGGTCTTCGTCAGCTCGAACGCCGCCTTCGCCAGCTCGGGGCCGTAGCCACTCCCGAGCTCTTCGCGGCTCACGTTCCCCAGCTCCCCGCTCGACGCGCGCGTCCGCTCGTCCTCCGACCTGGCCCGCGCGAGCTTTCCGAAGGCGTAGTAGTCCGCGGCCTTCGACCGCGCCTCCGAGAGCGCCTGCTGCGCGAGCGCCCGCTTCCCCTCCCGGTCCGACGCCTTCGCTACTTTCAGCTCGATGATC
>JBAVTL010000537.1:0-4060 GCA_049696175.1 Anaeromyxobacteraceae bacterium | reverse complement strand
CGGCGCTCCTCCTGACGGTCGGCCTCCTGCTCCTCTGGAGGCGTTCGCGGCTCCGCGCGCCGCAGCCGCTCGCGCCGACGTGGGGCTGCGCCTTCGCGCGGCCGACCGCCCGCATGCAGTACACCGGCTCGTCCTTCGCGGACTCGCTGGTCCTGCGCTTCGGCTGGGTCTTCTTCCCCAAGACGCGCGTCGTCCTCCCCTCCGGCCCCTTCCCGCGCCACGCCGCGTTCGACTCGAGCGTCCCCGACACCGTGCTCGACGTCGTCATCGTCCCGGCGTGCGGGCGCGGCGCCCATGTGGCCGAGCGCGTCAGGGCCTACTTCATCGGGCGGGTCCAGTTCCAGGCGCTCCTCGTGGTCCTCGGCCTCCTGACGCTCCTCGGCTGGTACGCCACCTGGTAGGACGGACGATGACGCTCGCGCTCCTCCAGCTCGTGGCCTTCCTCCTCGGCGCTCCGCTGCTGCTCGGCGTCATCGGGCGCGTGAAGGCGCTCTTCGCGGGACGGACCGGCCCCCCGCTGCTCCAGCCCTGGCGCGACCTCCTGCGGCTCGCGCGCAAGGGGGCGGTCTTCAGCCGGACTACGACCTGGGTCTTCCGCGCCGGCCCCACGGTGGCGCTCGCCGCGACGCTCGCCGCCGGGCTCCTCATCCCGCTGGGCGCGCCGGCCGCCCTCGTCCGCTTCGCCGGCGACTTCATCCTCTTCGCCTACCTGCTCGGGCTGGCGCGCTTCGCCACCATCCTCGCCGCGCTCGACACCGGCTCGTCCTTCGAGGGGATGGGGGCTGCCCGCGAGGCGACCTACTCGGCCATCGCCGAGCCGGCACTCTTCCTCGGGCTGGTCTCGCTCGCGCGGTCGACCCGGTCGCTCGACCTCTCCCACATGCTGGGCGCGCAGCTCCAGCCGGTCTGGTGGACGGACGGCCCGGCCCTGCTGCTCGTCGGCGTGGCCGTCTTCGTCGTGGCGCTCGCCGAGAACGCACGCATCCCGGTGGACGATCCGGCGACCCACCTCGAGCTGACGATGATCCACGAGGTGATGGTCCTCGACCACTCGGGCCCGGACTTCGCCCTCGTACTGTACGGCGCCTCGCTGAAGCTCTACCTCTTCGGCGCCATCGTAGTCCGGCTCGCGCTCGGTGCGCTGGCCGGCGATCCGTGGCTCGCCTTCCTCGCATTCCTCCTCGGCCAGCTGCTCTTCGCGGTGGCGATCGGCTGCGTCGAGTCCACGATGGCCCGGCTCCGCCTGCTCCGGGTTCCACAGCTCCTTATCGGCGCGTCGGCCCTCTCGGCCTTCGCGCTGGTGCTGCTCCTGAGGTGACGCGTGAGGCCCCCTCTCGACCTCGTCCTCGTGCTGGTGGTCCTCGTCGACTTCTTCCTGCTCGCGTCGGCGCGCCCGAAGACCGGCATCCGCGCGGTCGCGACGCAGGGGGCGCTGCTGGCCACCCTCCCCGTGCTGCTCGCCGGGGACGGCCTCCACCCCGTCCACGTGGTGGCGCTCGCCGCGGGCGCGCTCGCGGTCAAGGCGATCGCGATCCCGCTGCTGTTGAACTGGGCGACCCGCGAGACGACGGCGCGGAGGGAGCTCGCACCGCTCGTCGGGTTCGCCTCCACCCTGTTCTTCGGCGCCCTCGGCGCGGCGGTCGCGTTCGCGTGGGCGGGCGATCTCCCGCTCCCCGTCCCGGGGAAGAACGCGATGCTGGTGCCGACGGCCATCACCACCGCCTGGACTGGCCTCCTGCTCCTGATGACCCGCCGGAAGGCGGTGACGCAGGTCCTGGGCTTCCTGGTGCTGGAGAACGGGGTCTTCGTCTTCGGCCAGCTCCTCTCCGACTTCATGCCCGTGATGGTCGAGGCGGGCGTGCTCCTCGACCTGCTCGCCGCGGTCTTCGTGATGGGGCTCGTGATGTTCGACCTCCAGCGCGCCTTCTCCACCCTCGACACCAGCCGTCTCACGTCGCTCAAGGACTGAGGACCGCCCGGCCGTGCTCCTCGTGATCCTCGCCCCCCTGCTGCTCGCCGGCGTCGCCTTCGCGATGCCTCGCTCTCCCTGGCGTCCGGCGATGCTCCTCCCCGCCGCCCTGCTCCACGCGGTCGGGGTGGCGCGCCTCTGGATGGCGCCACCGGCGCCGCGGCCCAGGGCGTGGCTGGGGCTGGACGCCCCCGGCCTCCTGGCGCTCACGGTCATGAGCGCCCTCTTCCTGACGTGCGCGGTCTACGCGCAGGGTTACCTGGCGCGCCGGAGCGATCGCGACGACCGGGCGTTCGTCGGCGGCCTGCTCCTCCTCCTCGCCGCCGTCACCACGGTCGCCCTCTCGCAGCACTTCGGCCTCCTCTGGGTCGCGATCGAGGTCACCACCCTCTCGACGGCGCCGCTCATCTACTTCAACCGCAACGAGGGATCGCTCGAGGCCGCGTGGAAGTACCTGGTCGTCTGCTCGGTCGGGATCGCGATGGCGCTCATCGGCACCTTCCTGCTCGCCCTCGCGTCGGCCGGCACTGGTGGGCCGCGCACGCTGCTGGTGGACGAGCTGGTGGCCGGCGGCGCGTCGCTCTCGCTCCCGTGGCTGCGCGCCGCCTTCGTCTTCCTGCTCGTCGGCTACGGGACCAAGATGGGGCTCGCGCCGTTCCACGCCTGGAAGCCGGACGCCTACGGCGAGGCGCCCGGGCTGCTCGGCGCGCTCCTCTCCGGCGGGGTCACCGCCGGCGCCTTCGTCGCGCTCGTCCGCGTGCTGCGCGTCTGCGTGGCTGGCGGCGCGGGGAGCTTCGCGCGGCAGGGGCTCGTGGCCATCGGCGTGCTGTCGCTCGCGCTCGCGGCCGTCTTCGTCGTGGGGCAGCGCGACTTCAAGCGGATGCTCGCCTACTCCAGCGTCGAGCACATGGGGATCCTGGCGCTCGGGATCGGCCTGGGCGGGGCCGCGGCCACCGGCGCCTTCTTCCACCTCGTCACCAACGGGCTGACGAAGGGGGTGCTCTTCCTCGCCGCTGGCAACATCCACCGCGCCTTCGGCTCGAAGCGGACCGAGCTGGTGCGGGGCGCCGCGCGGGTGCTGCCGGTCTCCGGACCGATCTTCCTCGCCGCCTTCCTCGCCATCACCGGATCGCCGCCGTTCGCCCCCTTCTTCAGCGAGTTCGCGATCCTCGCCGGCGCGGTGAAGGCCGGTGCCTTCCTCCCGGCCGCGGCCTTCCTCCTCGCCCTCTCGGTCATCTTCATCGGCATGGGGGCGACGGTGCTGGGCGTCGTCCAGGGGGCGCCGCCCGAGGGGCTCGACGAGCAGCCCCGCTTCGGCGACTCGCTGCTGACCGCCGGGCCGCCCCTCGCGCTCATGGCGGCCGTCCTCGCGCTCGGCCTCTGGGTGCCAGCGCCGCTGCGCGCCGCCTTCGAGGCCGCCGCCGCATCGATCGGAGGGTGAGCGAACGTGACCGACCTGGACCGGCGGATCCTGATCGCGCGCAGCGCGCAGGCGGTGGACGCGCGGGACGTCCCGCGGCTGCTCCCCGCCGACTTCCAGCAGGTCGTCGCCGACGCGCTCACGTCGAACGCCCGCCTCGTCGCCTGGTTCGGACAGCCAGCGCCCGCCGGCGAGGGGAAGGCGCTCCTGACCGCCGTCCTCGCGAGCGACCAGGAGGGGACGCTGGGGCTCGTCGCGACGATGGCTGGGGAGTCGCTCCCTTCGCTCGCCGACGAGTTCCCCGCCGTCCAGCTCTTCGAGCGGCTGCTGCTCGAGCAGCACGGGGTCGTGCCGACCGGCCATCCGTGGCCGAAGCCGGTCCGCTCCCCGCGCGGCATGGGCGAGCTCCCGCCCTTCTTCGAGATGGAGGGCGAGTCGATCCACGAGGTGGCGGTGGGGCCCGTCCACGCCGGGATCATCGAACCGGGCCACTTCCGGTTCCAGTGCCACGGCGAGCACGTCTTTCACCTGGAGGTCTCGCTCGGCTACCAGCACCGGGGAGTCCAGGGGCTGCTCGCTGGAGGACCCAACCGCCGCACCGCGGCGCTCGTCGAGTCGATCGCCGGGGACACGGTGGTCGGCCACGCGCTCGCGTCGGCGCGGGCCCAGGA
>JBAVTL010000536.1:0-1801 GCA_049696175.1 Anaeromyxobacteraceae bacterium | reverse complement strand
ACATGTACGAGCTCGGCTGGCGCCGCGTCGGCTGGCTCGTCCTCCGCACCAGCAACATCTTCCGCGCGGTCTTCGGCGACGCCGAGATGATGACCCGCGTCCGCCCCGTCCTCGCCCGCCAGCTCCTCCGCTACGACACCTACGACCAGCCCCTCGACTACATCAAGGCCGTCTTCGGCGCCGGTAACGCCTACGGAAACCCCGGCCACCCCGTCAGCTACTACCTCTACGGGATCGCCGGCGCGCCCTACGTCAACCTCAACGACCCCGAGATCGGCCTGACCTCTCTCACCGTCGACCAGGTCTTCGCGTCCATGCAGACCTACGCCGACACCTACATCTATCCCGCCATGACCTGGTTCACCGCCAAAGCCGCCGCGAACGGCATCGTCCCTCTCGGCTACGAGGCCGGCCAGCACCTCCTCCCCCAGCAGGGGAGCGGCGACGCCAAGCTCGCCGCCCAGATGGACCCGCGCATGGGTACGCTCATCCTCGCGATCCTCGACCACTGGAAGGCCGCCGGCGGTGGCACGCTGAACTACTACACCATCTGCTCAGCCTGGGGTGCGTACGGCTACTGGGGCCTCTCCACCGACATCACCTCGGAGGCCACGCCGAAGTGGGACGCAGTGAAGACGTTCGTGTCACGCTAGTGTGACCGGATCGTCGGGGAGTCCGCTCCCCTCTACGCGCGCGGCCGGTGGGACTTCGATCCCGCCGGCCGCGCTGCGTTCGGCCGACTTCACCGGCGCGCCGGACGCGAGCGCAAAGAGGCTCGCGAGCTTCCGCGCCTCCACGCTGGCGTCGTGCATCCGCGCCACGCGCAGTGCGCCAGCGCGCCCCATCGCCCCCAGCTCGTCCGGCGAGGCATCGAGGGCCTCCCTGATGGCATCGACGAGCGCCTCCACGGAGCCGGCAGGGACGACCCAGCCGGACACGCCGTGCTCCACCAGCTCCGGGATGCCCGCGATCGCGGTCGTGATCGCGGGGCGCCCGAGCGCGAGCGCCTCCATCAGGACGACCGGGAGCCCTTCGGCGAAGCTCGGGAGCAGCAGCGCTCGCGACGAGAGGATCGCCTCCCGAACCTGCGACGCGCTCATCCACCCGGCGATCCGGACGCTCGCGGCCAGCCCGAGCCGCCGGATCGCCTCCTCGATCTGCGGGCGCAACGGGCCGTCTCCGGCGAGGACCACCTCCAGCTCTCGACCCTCCTCGCGCAGCCGTGCGACGGCCTCGAGCAGCAGCAGGTGCCCCTTCTGCTCGTTCAACCTGGCGACGCACACGAAGCGCGGCGCGGCCGGGACCGGCGAGAGCTGGGCGTGGAGCAGCTCCCCGTCCAGCCCGCACCGGATCACGTGGATCCTGGGCCAGTCCTCGAAGCGGGCCCATCGGCAGAGCTGCGCGCGGCCGTAGCTGCTGACGGCGACCACGAACGCCGCGCGGCGGATCTTCTCGCGGAACCCGAGGAAGACCGGCTTGTCGAACTCCTCCGGCCCGTGGACCGTGAAGCTGTAGGTGGGCCCCCCGAGCACGCGGCAGAGGAGCGCCACCGCGGCCGGGTTGCTCCCGAAGTGCGCGTGCAGGTGATCGACGCGCGCCTCGGAGAGCCACCGGTAGAGCACGCAGGCCTCGGCCAGGTACGCGGCGTGCCGCGCCAGCCCTCGATCGGATCGCCAGCCCAGCCGCGCCGCCGCGCGGACCGCGCGGGCGAACGCGGCGGGGCGCCGGAGCGCCACGGCCGCCAGCGCCAGCCCATGGCGCGCGATCCCCTCGGAGAGGATGAAGCGGGTCCGCGCCGCCT
>JBAVTL010000535.1:0-2018 GCA_049696175.1 Anaeromyxobacteraceae bacterium | reverse complement strand
TCGTCGGCGAGCCCGCGCCCCTCCGCGACCCGCGCCCAGAGCCCGAAGAGGTTCGCGTAGAGCCGGCGCGCGTCCTCGGGCGAGGCGAAGTGCGGCTCCCGCTCGAAGAGGGACGGGATGACCGACGCGCGCCGCTCGTCGGCGGCGATGGCGTCGGCGAAGCGCGAGGCCACCTCCTCCACGTCGAAGGGAGAGCCCGCCTTCATGAGGAGCGCGCCCAGCACCTCGGGCCCCTCGTAGATGGCGGTGATGCCGGACAGGAGCGGGTCCTTGCTCGAGCGCTTGCTCACTTCGTTCCCTCCCTGGGGCGCATCAGCCTCGCTGCCAAGTAGCGCACCGCCGACCTCGGCAGCAAGCGATTCCCGAAGACGGCCAGCTTGTTGAGCGGCCCCGGCACGGAGACGACGCGGTCGCCGTGAATGAGCTCTAGCGCCGCCTGCGCGGCCGCCTCGGCGCTGAGGACGCCCGGCATCCGGTTGAAGCGGCCGCCCGTCCCCGCGACGAGGCCGAACTCGGTCTCGACCGGCCCGGGGCAGAGGACCGCGAAGCGGACGCCCGCCGGCGCCTCGGCGGCGAGCCCCTCCGTGAAGGAGATGACGAAGGCCTTGGTGGCGCCGTAGACCGTCATGAAGGGCATCGGCTGGAAGCCGCCGGCGCTCGCGACGTTGAGCACGAAGCCGGCGCCGTCAGACCCGAGGTCCGGCAACAGCGCGAGCGTGAAGAGGACGAGCGCCTCGCAGTTGATCCGGACCATCTCCGAGAGCCGCTTCGGGTCGAGCCGCTCGAACCGGCCGTAGACGCCGAACCCCGCGTTGTTGACGAGGAGTGACGCTCCCCCCAGCTCGTGCGCGCGGGCCGCGACCTTGTCGGCCGCGAGCGGCGCCGCCGCGTCGAGCGGGAGCATGTGGATCTTCCCGCCGTGGAGCGCCTCGGCCTCCAGCTGCAGATCCACGAGCCGGTCCGCGCGGCGGGCGACCGCCAGCACGGGCCGGCCCTCGGCCGAGAGGCGCAGCGCGAGCGCGCGCCCGATCCCGGCCGAGGCACCGGTGACTACCGCGAGCTTCTTCCCGGGGAGGGCGGACATCGCCCCGGGAGTCTACCGCCACTACTAGTCGTCATCGCAAGGACAGTCCGGGCGCCCTTCATGCCCATGGCCCATCATTCCACCGGGCCCCATCCCGCCCGGCCCCTTGCCCCCCGGTCCCATCATTCCCGGGCCGTGTCCGGGCCCCATGCCCCCGCCCTTTCCAGGCCCCATTCCGGGCGACCCCATTCCGCCACCCATCCGCTGCTGGAAGCGGCCGAGGAAGAGCGCAGCGCGGGCCTTCTTCTGTGGCGCGAGGTCCTTCGTGACGATGGAGAGCGTCTCCTTGTCGAGCGCGACCGCCTGGGCGCGGAGGTCGAGGAGCTTCGCGAGCGCACCGTCCACCTCGGCCGAGGTCACCTTCTCGCCGGTGGCTGCGCGCCGGAGGAGCTGGCGTGCGTCGCGCGTCTGCTTGTGGAGGGCCGTCCGCTTGTCGTCGGTCTTCTGGAGCGCGTCGGCGAGCTTGTTGGACTGCGCGGTGTCGAGGTCGAGCGCCTCGGCGAGCCCGAGGTTGCGCGCAAGCCGGGCGCGCTTCTCCATCTTCTCGACCTGCTCGTCGGTGCCGGGGCCGCCGCCCTTGCCGTAGCGGCAGCTCTCGCAGTCATGGCCGCCTGGACCGGGACCGGCGCCAGGCCCCTTGCCCGGGGCCGGACCGGCCCCCTGCGCGAAGGCCGCGATGGGGAGGACTGCGATGAGTGCTGCGAGCTTCCTGATCATGGTGTTGCTCCTTTTCGATACACCTTGAGTGATCCCTCTCCCCCACTGGAGGAGAGCCATTCCCATTGCCTCATCCCCTCTCCCCCACCGGGGGAGAGGGTCAGGGTGAGGGGGCTACTCGTCCCCCAGCGCCCTCGCGTACGCCGCGTCCGCGAGCTCCTCCGCCCGCGCGAGCTCGTCCTCCGACGCGACCGCCAGCTCCGGGTGCTCCTTCACC
>JBAVTL010000534.1:0-7938 GCA_049696175.1 Anaeromyxobacteraceae bacterium | reverse complement strand
GGCCGACCTCGCGTCCGCGCCGCCGGTCACCAGCGCGTCGGTGGCGTTGGTCGAGGGGAGGAGCGAGCAGCTGGAGCGGCTGCGCGACGAACTGGCCGACGGGGACCGCGCGCTCCTCGCGCTGAGGCTCGGTCGCAACCTGCCGTGGGACGAGGTGGCGAGCGCATTCGCCGCGGAGGGCGAGACGATCTCGGCGGCGGCGCTCCGGAAGCGGTTCGAGCGGCTGAAGGACAGGCTCGCGGGGCTGGCGCGCGCGCGCGGCCTGGTCGCCTGAGGTGCGCGCGATACGCGCCGCTGGTGCCGCTACATCCCGACGAAGAGCATCCCCTTGCGGAGGATGACGACGCCGAACGCGACGAGGAGCAGCCCGGAGACCCACCGGACCGCGACGGGGTGCGAGGCGACCGCGCGCACGCGCTGGCGCAGCGCCTGGGAGCCGTAGGCGACGGCGAGCATCGGGACGGCGAACCCGAGCGAGTAGGCGAAGAGCAGCACCACGCCCACCGCCAGCGAGCCCTGGGTCGCCACCATGGCGAGCACGCTCGACAGCATCGGGCCGACGCAGGGGATCCAGACGAGCCCGAGGCTCGCGCCGAGCAGCAGCCCGGACCAGGGGCCCGCGCCGACCACCTGGATCCGCTGGAGGAACGTGAGCCGCTTGAAGAGGTTCACGCCGGCGAGCATCAGCAGGCCGGACGCGAGCACCAGGACGCCGACGATCTTCTCCAGGAGCGGGAGCGCGGGGCCGATGACGCCGCCGAAGAGGCTGCTCAGCACCCCCATCGCGATGAAGCTGAGGGCGATCCCCGTGACGATGAGCGCGGGGCGCGAGCGGTGCTCGTCGGCGGTGCCGGTCACGATGATCGGCACGACAGGGAGCACGCAGGGGCTCGCGACGCTGGCGAGCCCGGCGCCGAAGGAGAGGGCGAGGGCGGAGAGGCCGAGGTCCATCGTCGGCCCTAGAACTGCAGCAACTTGAGCACCTGCGGCATGGCCTGGATTCCGGGGGTCGCGCGACGAAGCTCGCGCCCCTGCGGGTCGGTGACGACCAGCGTCGGGAGCGCGCGGATCCCGAACTCGTTGAACTTCGCGATCTCGGACGGCTCGGTCGTGCGGTAGTAAACCACGTCAGCGCGCTCGGTCAGCTCCGCCCCCATCTCCCGGAGGATGCGGTCCTGCATCTGGCAGGGCATCCCGTTGGGGTTCATGAAGAAGACGAGCCGCGGGCGTGGGGCACGGGCCGGCTGGGCGTGGCTCGCCACGGGGCGCTTGCCGGCGGGCTCGGAGGCCTGGGCTCGCGCGCCCGCGGAGGCGAGGGACGCTGCTGCGACGAGGAGGGTGGCTGCGAGGCGAGCGATCTTCATGGGGGCTCCCGGCCTGGAACGTCGTTGGCCGGTGAGAGCCGGGGATGACCCGATGGATTCGGCCGCGGGGGGTGATCTGACTACGCCAGGTTGTGGAACACGCGCTGGACGTCCTCGTCCTGCTCCAGGGCGTCCACGAGCTCGAGGACCTCCTTCGCCTGGTCCTCGGGGAGCTCCACGGGAGTCTGGGCGACGTACTCCGAGTCGGCCGAGATGATCGGCAGCTTCCGCTGCTCGATCGCCTGCTGGAGCTGGCCGAAGCTCTCGAAGGCGCAGCGGATGATCACCTGCGGCTCGCCCTTCTCGCCGGTCCCCTCGCCCATCTCCTCCAGCCCGTGGTCTATGAGGTCGAGCTCGAGCGCGTCCTGGTCGACGCCCTCCGGCGAGAGCCGGAAGACGCCCATCTTCTTGAACTGGAAGGCGACGCTCCCGGTGTTCCCCATGTTCCCGCCGTGGTTCTTGAACCCGACGCGGACGTTGGCCACCGTCCTCACCACGTTGTCGGTGGCGGTCTCCACGATCACCGCGACGCCGTGGGGCGCGTACCCCTCGTAGATCACCACCTCGAAGTCCTGCTGCTCCTGGCCGCTGGCGCGCTTGATCGCCGCCTCGACCTTGTCCTTCGGCATGTTGGCGGCGCGCGCGTTCTGGAGGAAGCGCCGGAGGGCCGCGTTGGTGTCCGGGTTCGGTCCGCCGGTCTTGACGGCGATCGCGATGTCCTTGGCGATGCGCGTGAAGACCTTCGCCATCTTGTTCCAGCGCGCGAACATCGTGGCCTTGCGAGTCTCGAAGATGCGTCCCATTGGGCTCCTTCCAGCGCCGGGTGCCGGTCCACGCCGGCGATGCCGGCACCGGCGGATACCTCACGCCGGGGGCGCTGCGCAAGCGCGAAGGGCGCTCCCGGCGCGGGCGTCCGTCCCGCGTCAGGAGCGCCCAGACCGGCGCCGTCGATCTCAGGGGGCGCCGAGGGGGCTAGTCGGCCCGTGCCGAAGGGATCGATGACGCCGCCCATCCGATCGCCCCAGAACATGTCGGCGGCCAAGAGAGCTGTAACCGCATCACGCTTGGTGACGGCTAGCCAGAGGGCTCCCCATGAGGGTATGGGAGCCCTCATGTCGGACCGTCGCACGGCTGGGGAGCCGGTGGGGGGGGCCCCCGAAGCCCGCTCCCGTGCGCTGGCACTTCGGGAGCAGCGTCGTTATTCGTGTCCCTCGGGAGACTCGAATGGGCGCACTGGAGGTCAACGTAGGGTTCGGCGGAGCCGCCGGCGACGGGCAGGCGGCGATGGCCGACGCGCTCGCGCTGGTCGTCGCCCGCAGCGGGCTCCACCTCTTCGCCTACAACAGCTACCAGTCGGTCATCCGCGGCGGCCACGTCTGGCTGCGGATGCGGATCTCCCAGGAGGCGGTGGAGACGCACGGTGACCGGCTCGACGTCGTCGTCGCGCTCGACGCCGACGCGGTGAAGCGGCACGCTTCCGAGCTGGACGCCGGCGGCGTGGTCCTCTTCAACTCGGACCGCGTGAAGGCGGATGGACTGCCGCAGGGCCGGACCGCGCTGCCATTCCCGGTGAAGGCGCTCACCGCCACCCTCGGACCGCAGCTCCCGGTCCACCAGAACACCGTCCTCCTCGGTGGCTTGATGCACGTGCTCGGGTACCCGATCGATCGGCTCGCGGAGGCGCTCGCGAAGCAGTTCGACGGGAAGGGCGAGCAGGTGGTCGCGCTGAACGTGGCGCTCGCGCGCGCCGGATGGGAGCACGCGCGAAAGGAGTTCGCGCCCCTGGCCGTCGCCGGGAGGTGGGCCTTCTCGACCAGGCGCCGGTCGGTCATGACCGGGAACGAGGCCATGGCCATGGGGGCGGTCGCGGCGGGTTGCAGGTTCTTCGCCGCCTACCCGATGACCCCCGCCTCGGGGATCCTCCACTGGCTCGCGCCGCACGCGGTGACCTGCGGCGTCGTGGTGAAGCAGGCGGAGGACGAGATCGCGGTCGCCAACATGACCATCGGCGCCGGCCACGCGGGCGCGCGCGCCATGTGCGCGACGAGCGGAGGCGGCTTCGCGCTCATGACGGAGGCGATCGGCATGGCCGGAATGATCGAGGCGCCGGCCGTCTTCGTGCTGGTCATGCGCGGCGGCCCCTCGACCGGGCTGCCGACCAAGACCGAGCAGGGCGACCTGAACCAGGCCTTCGGCGCGAGCCAGGGAGACTACCCGCGCGTCATCCTCGCGCCGTCCGGCGTGCTCGACTGCTTCCGCACCATGGAGGAGGCGTTCAACCTCGCCGACCGGTACCAGCTGCCGGTCATCGTGATCTCGGACCTCCTCCTCTCTGAGCACAACGAGACCGTGGACCCGGACGCCTTCGACTTCCGCTTCCGGATAGATCGCGGGCAGGTGGTGACCGCCGCGCCGCCGGACGGTCCCTTCCTTCGCTACCGGTTCACGGCCGACGGCGTCTCCCCGCGCGCGCTCCCGGGGACCCCGGGCACCGTCTTCCACGCGGGGACCGACGAGCACGACGAGAAGGGGAACCTCATCTCCGACGTGTCCACCCATCCACCCACCCGGCGTCGCATGGTGGACAAGCGGGGCCGCAAGCTGGAGGCGCTGCGCGCCGAGCTGCCCGCGCCGGCGCTGGAGGGGCCGGACGATGCCCCGCTCACGCTCGTCGGGTGGGGCTCGACGAAGGGGGTCATCCGGGAGGCGAGGGGGCTGCTGGAGGCGCGCGGCGTGAGGACCAACCACCTCCACGTCCGGTATCTCGTGCCGTTCCAGGCGCGAGAGGTGTCGCCGCTGCTCGAGCGCGCCGAGCGGACCCTGGTGATCGAGAACAGCGCCTCCGGCCAGTTCGCCCGCCACCTGCGGGCCGAGACGGGCCACGACGCCGACGGGCTGGTGCTCAAGTACGACGGCGAGCCCTTCACGCCGCGGGAGGTCGCCGACGCCGTCGAAGGGTTCGTGAAGGCGGGCGGGCCGCCGGGGTTCCGTCACGTCTGCGAGACGCCCGACGCCTCGCCGACCGCCTTCCCACGGCAGTGAGGCAGCGAGGGTCCGCCATGAGCACGCTCCCGACGACGCCGCTCCGCATCGAGGACTTCAAGGGCGAGGTCGAGCCCGACTGGTGCCCCGGGTGCGGGGACTTCGGCGTGCTGCGCGCCGTGCAGGTGGCCGCCGCCGGCCTCGGGATCCAGCCGCACGACCTGATGATCGTGTCGGGGATCGGCTGCTCGTCGAACCTCCCCGGCTTCACCCACGCGTACGGCCTCCACACGCTCCACGGGCGGGCGCTCCCGGTCGCGACCGGCATCAAGCTCGCCAACACCGACCTCACGGTCCTGGTCACCGGCGGGGACGGCGACGGGTTCGGCATCGGCGCGGGCCACTTCGTCCACGCCGCGCGCCGGAACGTCGATCTCACCTACCTCGTGATGGACAACTCGATCTACGGCCTGACGACGGGGCAGGCGTCACCCACGTCCGCGCTCGGGATGAAGACCAGGTCGACGCCGGCGGGGAACCCCGAGCAGCCGCTGAACCCGCTGCTGCTGGCGCTCGCCGCCGGCGCGTCCTTCGTGGCCCGCGGCTTCTCGGGCGATCCCACCCACCTCGCCGAGCTGGTGAAGCGGGCCGTGCGGCACAGGGGCTTCGCGCTCATCGACGTCTTCTCACCCTGCGTCACGTTCAACAAGGTGAACACCTTCCCGTTCTACAAGCAGCGCGTCTACAAGCTGGACGACGCGGCGCACGACGCTACCAGCCTGGCCGCGGCGATGACGCTGGCCCAGGAGCTGGGCGAGAGGATCCCGATCGGCGTCCTCTACGCGGTGGAGCGGCCGACCTACGAACAGCTGGATCCGGTGCTGAAGGCGGGCAACCCGATGAAGCGGCCGCTCGGGATCGCGCAGGAGCTCGGGCAGGGGCTGCTCGCCGAGCTGGGGTGACGCCGCCAGCTCAGGCCGTGACGCCTCGCGTCGTGGGGTGAACCGGTGCCTGGCCCCTCGCCCCGGCGAGCGACGCCTCCGCGACGCGGTCGAGCAGGTCGCCGCGCGCGAAGGGCTTGGCCACGAACAGCACCCCCTGATCGAGCACGCCGTTCCGGTTGATCACCTCGCGCGTGTAGCCCGACATGTAGACGAGGCCGATGCCGGGGCGCTCGGCGCGCAGCCGCTCCGCCAGCTCGCGGCCGTTCAGCTGTGGCATGATCACGTCGCTCAGCAGGGCGTGGATGGGCCCGTCGTGGCGCGCCGCGACCCCCAGGGCCTCCCGCGGGTCGTTGGCGAAGAGGACGCGGTAGCCGTCGTCCTCCAGGATCCGGATGGCGATCCCGAGCACGGCGGGATCGTCCTCGACCACGAGCACGGTGCGGCCGTCGCCGGCAGGGCGCACGCGGCGGGAGGCGACCCGAGGCTCCTGCAGCGCCTGCGTGGTCTGGGGGAGGAAGACCTTGAAGCAGGAGCCCGCGCCGGGGGCCGACTCGACCACGACGTGCCCGCCGGCCTGCTTCACCGTCCCGAAGACGGTCGCGAGCCCGAGCCCCGTGCCGCGCCCCTCCTCCTTGGTCGTGAAGAAGGGCTCGAAGATGCGCCGGCGCACCTCGTCGGTCATGCCCTGGCCTTCGTCGCGCACCGAGAGCGTCACGTAGCGGCCGGCCGGCATCCCCGTGGCGGTCGCGGCCGAGGCGCCGATCTCCGCGACGTCGGTGGAGATCGTGACGCGGCCGCCGTTCGGCATCGCGTCGCGAGCGTTCGTGACCAGGTTGAGGATCACCTGCTGGACGCCGGCCGGGTCCACGAGGACCGGGGGCAGGGCGCCCGCGAGCCTGGAGTCGAGCCGCACCTGGTCGCCCATCAGCCGCTGGAGGAGCTTCCCCATCTCCTCGACGATCTCGTTCAGGTCGAGCGCGACTGGCTGCGTGAGCCGCTTCCTGCCGAAGGCGAGGAGCTGCTGCGTCAGGGTCGCGGCCTTGCGCCCCGCGCCGAGGATCTCCTCCACCTCCTCGCGGAGCGGGCTCTCCGGCGGCAGGGCGTCGCGGAGCGCGTCGGCGCCGGAGAGGATCACCACGAGCAGGTTGTTGAAGTCGTGCGCGACGCCGCCGGCGAGCCTGCCGATCGCCTCCAGCTTGCTCGACTGCTCCGCCTGCTCGCGCTCCCGGCACTGGCTCTCGACGAGGTTCCGCTCGACCGCGCGGCGCTCGGTGATGTCGATGCCGGTCGGGACGACCCACTGCACTTCCCCGTGCTCGTCGCCGAAGATCGTGTTGGTCCAGGCGATCTCGCGGACGCCTCCGTCCTTGGTGCGCCAGCAGTTGTCATAGCTCGAGGTCTGGCCGGCGCGGAGCCTCCCGAAGACGGACCGAACCCGCTCCACGTCCTCCGGGAGGATGAAGCGATCCCAGGGGTGGAGGCCGCGCACCTCCTCGAACGTGTAGCCGGTCGCCCGCTCGCACGCGCGGTTGAACAGGACGATCCGTCCCTCGCGGTCGAGCACGAGGACGAGCGACGCTATGGCGTCGAGGACGGTCTGGAGGAAACGCTCGTCCACGACCAGCGCCGGCGTCGTGCTCGCGTCGGGGCGGCCGCCGCCAGGATCTGATGCGCTCACGCGACGAATGTTGCACGCGCGTAACGGCAAGCCAACTCACCCGGTCGGACGAGCACCTCGTCCGGTGCGGCATGTCGCCACGGGACGTCGGCGCCGTCACCCCGGATCCGACCCGACCTCCTCCGTCGGATCCTCCTCAACCAGGCTCACCTCGGGAGGGAAGTCCGGCAGGCGCCGCTCGAGCAGCGCACGGTGCTCGCGCTCTTCGTCCCGCAGCTCCAGGAAGAGCCGCTTGACCCTGGGGTCGCTCGCCTCATCCGAGGCGCCCTGGAAGAAGTCCCAGGCCTTCTGCTCCGAGTCGATCGCGACCCGCAGCGCCTCGTTGGCGGACATCGAGAAGCGGCCGCGGGAATGACACGGGGCCTCTACCTCGTCGATCATGTCGCGATCGACCCGGCGTGGCTCGTCCTTGAAGAGCGATTGCCGGAGCTCGGTGAGCTGGGCGCGGTGCTTCTCCTCGGTGATCGCCATGCGCCGGAAGACCTCGGAGGCATCGCCCGCGTACCGCCCACCGACGGTCTCGGTGAACTCGGCGTACCGCTCCTTCGCCTCCTCCTCGATGAGGACGGCGAGGTCGAGCGCGTCGCGCAGATCGAGCTGCTTGAAGTCGAGTCGTCCCATCGCTCCTCCTTGTTCGGTGGCGCTCCGGACCTAACCGCCCCTCGGCGCGGGAGCCGCTCCCCAACGGGGGGGAGCGAACGCTTCGGTTCCGATGGGGCGCGGTGGTCGCTTCGCCTGTCGCGCGGTGGAGCGTTCGATTACATGGAGTCACAGCTCATCGGAGGAGCCCATGGGTCAACGCGTCCTCGTCGCAGACGAGCTGTCGCCAGAGGCGATCGATCACCTGCGCTCGCGCGGGCTCGAGCCGGACGTACGCGTCGGGCTCTCGCCCGACGCGCTGCTCGGGGCGATCGGCGACGCCGAGGGGCTGCTGATCCGGAGCGCGACGCGGGTCACCGCCGCGCTGGTC
>JBAVTL010000533.1:0-1925 GCA_049696175.1 Anaeromyxobacteraceae bacterium | reverse complement strand
GCAGTCGGGCGGGCGGCGGCGGGTGCTCGCGCAGGGACGCCGGGCGGCGTCTCGACGCGGGCCGTGGTGGTCCCCGGGGAGCAGGTGGCTCTCCGGGGGCCGCTGCGGGAGGTCCAGGCGTCCGGGGAGCGGAACTAGTGCCCGGCGCTCGCGACGAGGTGCGCTGAGTGCGCCCCGGGCTCGACGACCGCGCCGCGCGGTGGATCTCCCTCCGACTCTCCTCCGTCGCCGTCCTGTTCGCGCTCGGCTTCGCCACGGTGCTCGCGCGAGCCGTGCAGCTCCAGGTGGTGCAGCAGGACCGGCTCGCCTCCGAGGCGCGCGACCAGTACCTCCGCCAGCTCGTCCTGAAGCCGCGGCGTGGCGTGGTCACGGATCGGACCGGCGTGCCGCTCGCCGTGAGCGCCGACGCCGAGTCGGTCTTCGTGGACCCCGAGGCCTTCGAGCGCGCCCCCGCGGCCGCCGTGCAGAAGCTGGCCCGAACGCTCGGCGTCGACGTCCGGACGATCACCCGTCGGGTCGGGCAGAAGGCGCGCTTCGCGTGGCTCAAGCGGCGCATCTCGCCCGCCGAGGCCGCCGCGATCCGGAAGCTCCAGGTCCCCGGGGTGGCGCTCGTCGCCGAGAGCAAGCGCTACTACCCCAAGGGCTCGTTCGCCGCCAACCTCCTCGGCTTCGTCGGCGACGACGGCAACGGCCTCGAAGGGCTCGAGCGGGAGTTCGACGAGGTGCTCCGCGGCGAGCCGTCCCGCGTCCCGTCGCTCCGCGACGGCGCGGGGAGGACGGTGCTGCGCGACGCGCCGGACCCCGGCCGGACGCGCGAGGGTGCCCGTGTGGAGCTGACCATCGACCAGGGGCTCCAGCTCGCCACCGAGCGGGCGCTCTCACGGGCCGTGACGGGCTCCCACGCCCTGTCCGGGATGGCGATCGCGCTCGACCCCGCCACTGGAGAGATCTTCGCGCTCGCGACCTGGCCCACCTTCAACCCGAACGCGCCGCGCACGGGCGAGGTGCTCAAGAACCGGGCGGTCACCGACACCTGGGAGCCGGGCTCCACCTTCAAGACCTTCACCATCGCCGGCGCGCTCGACCGCGGCGTCCTGAAGCCAAACGACGCCATCGACTGCGGCAACGGCTCGCTGACCATCGGCGCCCACACCATCCACGACCACGGCGGCGTCGGCTGGGCCGGCCCCTCGAAGATCCTCGCCCTCTCCTCCAACGTCGGCGCCGCCAGGATCGGCGCGCGGCTAGGCCGCGACGGCCTGCACGACGTGCTCACCTCCTTCGGCTTCGGCGAGCGGACCGGGGTCGGCCTCCCCGGCGAGCACCGCGGCCAGATCCCGCCCTTCAGGTCCGACATCGCGGTCGCCACCGCGAGCTTCGGCCACGGCGTCACCGCCACCGCCCTCCAGATCACCGCGGCGATGGCGGCGATCGCCAACGGTGGCGTCCTCGTCCGTCCGCGCGTCGTCAAGCGGGTCGTGGACGTCGCGAGCGGCGAGGTCCTCGAGGAAGGGCGGCCGGAGCAGGTGCGCAGGGCCGTCCAGCCGGACGTCGCGGCGACCGTCGCGCGGTGGCTCGCCGGCGTCATCGAGAACGAGAAGGGGACCGGGCGGCGGGCGCGGCTCGACGGGTGGCGCGCGGGCGGCAAGACGGGCACGGCGCAGAAGGCGGACTCCGTCTCGGGCGGCTACTCGGCCGACCGCCACTTCAGCTCCTTCGTCGGCTTCGCGCCGCTCGAAGCGCCCCGGATCACGATCGGCGTCTTCATCGACGAGCCGAAGGGGGAGATCTTCGGCGGGGAGGTGGCCGCCCCCGCCTTCAAGCAGATCGCCGAGTACGCGCTCAAGATGCTGGGGGTCCCGCCGACCATCCCGATGATGGCGACCTCCACGGCGCCCGACCCGGGGACGGAGCCGGAGCCCGAC
>JBAVTL010000532.1:0-2402 GCA_049696175.1 Anaeromyxobacteraceae bacterium | reverse complement strand
GTGCGGGCCGCAGCGCTGAGGTGATCGACCGCGACGCCTGGCGCAGGCGCCATCCGCGCGCCCCGCTCGTGAAGCGCGACCAGCTCGTCGTACCGGCCAGCCGCCTCGTAGATCCCGGCCAGCTCGGCGAACGAGCGCTCGTCTCCCGGCACCGCGTCCAGCGCTTCGAGGAGGCCCCTGGCCTTCTCGTCCTCCAGCGGGGCGCTCAAGTGGAGTCCGAGCGACCGCGCGGCGTCAGAAGGTGTACCGCACCGTCGGGTAGATCGAGACGCCGAAGGACTTGGCCTTCATCGCGTAGACGCCGTCCGCCGCCGCCCCGACCGAGAAGTGCCTGAGCCGGGTGAAGTACTCGAACCCCACACCGCCCGAGGCCAGCGTCTCGACGTCCCCGAAGAGCCCGATGGGGCGCGTGCGTGCGTAGCCACCGCGGCCGTGCACGTAGACGAAGAGGCGCTCCCATCCGTTGCGATCCTTCCACGAGTAAGGAGAGACGCGCACGTCGAGGCCGGCCGCCGAGAGGCTGAACGCACCGTAGTTCACGTCCGCCTGCTCGTTCGCGCTGACCGCGAAGACCGACACGGCGACGAGCTTGCCGAGGTCCACACCGGCGTTGAGCCCGATGACGAGGCCGTTGGCGAAGCCGCCGTCCGGATTTCCGTCCGCGCCAGTGTACGGGTGCTTGACCGCGTCGGCCGTGGGCGTCTTCAGCAGCCCCAACCACCCGGCGTCGAAGCCGACGAAGAAGCCGCGCTCGACGTCCTTGAACTTTGCCGCGCGCGGGTCCTCCTGCAGCGAGGGCGCGGCCTCCTGCGCCGCCGCCACCTGGACGGCGAGCGCCAGGACGACCGCGACGGCGACCTTCAACGAGCGGCTCTTCACGCGTGCCTCCACTTTCGTCACGGCTATTCGCCACCCGAGGACCGGAGGATCCACGGATAGGTGATCACCGCCATGCCGCCACCCTTCGGCTTGGGGAACTCCCAGCTGACGATGCGCGCCATCATGCACTGGTGGACCTTGGCGTCCTGGAGCGTGGTCGAGCCGCCGTCCACCTGCGCGCCCGTCGCGGACCCGTCCGCGTTGATGATCCACTTGATCGCGACCTTGCCGGACAGCTTGGGGTTGAGCGCGAGCTGCTGCTCGTAGCAGTACCGGATCTGCGCCGCGTGCTCCTGGATCACCTTTCGGACGAGCTCCTTGTCGATCGAGCCCATGACCTGCGCCGTGCCGGACGAGATGTTCACGTCGCGCTCGCCCTTCCGGCCGAGCCCGCCCGCCCCGGAGCCGTAGCCGCCGAGCCCGCCGCCGCGCCCCTTCGTCCCGACGCCGCCGATGCCGATCGTCTCACCCGAGCCGCCGCCGCCTGAGCCCGAGCCGCGGATGCCGAGGCCGCCGAGGCCGTAGCTGTCACCGACCACGGGGCCGTACATGTTGCCGACGGCGCCCTTCAGGTCGCCGCCGAGGCCACCCTGGCCGAAGATGGTCGAGAGGCCGCCGCCACCGCCGCGGCCGATCGCGCCGAGCAGGCCCGACCGCTTCACGAGCTCCTTGGCGTTTGGATCGATCGCCTTGGGGGCCGAGCGGGCGTTGGTCTTGGGGGCGTCCTTCTTCCCCATCTGACCCTCCTCACCCTTGTGCTTCTCGGCCGCCTCGCCCGAGTCGTCCTTCTTCTCGCTCTTCGGCATGTCCAGCTTCTGGATCTCGGGCGGCTTGATGATGAACTTAGCCATCCGCGCCGGGTTCTTGAAGAGATCGTCGGCGACGATGTCCGTGTCGTACGGGAAGTTCTCCGTCGCGACCACGAACGCGCCCTGCAGGAAGAAGAGGACGAGGAAGAGGTTCAGGAACTGGTAGTTGATCCGCTCCCAGAAGGGCGCCCCCTTCACCTCCATCGGGCGGCGCGCGCGGGCCTCGATGGCCAGGCGCGAGCCGAGATCGACGCGGACCGCGCCGGCGCGGGGCACGGACACGGTGTAGGCGCCATCGATCTTGTCGTCCGAGGTCACCTTTCGATCGCGGACCAGCTTCGAGAGCGACGTCCGCTTCCCCTTCTCGTCGAGGATGCCGGTCATGCCGCGCGCGAAGGCCACGCGGTATTCGCCGCCGTCGTGACGAAGGATCGGGAACTCCGGGACCGGCAGCTCGACACCCTCGAGCCGGAAGGCGCATTTAGGCGTCGCGCCGACCAGGACGGGCGTGCTCGGCGCGCGGAACGTGCCGGCCTCGATGAGCGTGTCACCCCAGAGGACGCGCAGCTCGACGCCGAGGTCGGACTCGGAGGAGAGATCCTCGGAGACGGCGTCGGCCACCTTGAGCAGGCGGCCCTTCGGGGGCGCGACCGGAGCGCGGTACCCGGCGGCGGTGGAGGGATCGAGCGCGGGCGCCGCGACGGGAGCTGGGGC
>JBAVTL010000531.1:0-6423 GCA_049696175.1 Anaeromyxobacteraceae bacterium | reverse complement strand
GCCACGAGCGGCGCGATGCGCGCGACGTCGCCTGGGCGCACCGCCTCGAAGGTCTCGCGCGTGGCGGCCAGCAGCGTCTCGCCCGGCGCGGCGTCGTGCGTCCAGTGCCGGCCTAGCGAGGCGAGTGACTCGGCCGGGGCGGTCTCGGTCATCGGCTGAATACCTCCCTTTGCGGCGGGCGGGCGCCGGCCGGATCGACCCCACCTTCATATCGTAGGAACGGCTCCGGTGCCGATCCGGCGGCCCATCTCCGCTCCCTTTTCGGGGTCACGCGAGGAGCGCGAGCGCCGTCGCGACGACGTCCTGGTGCCCGCGCCACGCGAGCGCCGCCTCCCGACGTCCCCAGGCCGCGACGCAGTCGCCGTCGGCCGCCGGCTCCAGGGAGCGGCACATGCGCGGCCGCTCGGGGAAGGGCAGTCTGCAGCCGCCAGGCGCCAAGAACACGCAGTCCGCGAAGTCGCCGGGGGGGAGGGGGCCACCGGCTGCGCGTTCGGCGATCGTCGCCGGGCGCGGGTAGCGGAGGACTCGGTAGCGCTCCTCGTCCGGAGGAGGCACGCCGTCCACCCAGGGAACCCCGACGTGCTCGGCGAGCAGCCAGTCGCGGGAGCGGAGCGCTTCAGCGAGCGCCGCCGCCGGATCCTCGGCCGCGAGGAACCTCCCCGGAGCCTCGATGCCCGGGCGGGTCCGGCAGCAGGCGCCGCCGCAGGCGGCGCAGAGGTCAGGGCGCTCGTTGTTCTCGATCTCGGGGAGGGGGATCATCGCTGGCGCGGGGGCTGGAGGAGCCCGCAGCATAGCCTCCGCGGCGAGGCAGGGTCGAGCCAGGCGGCGGCAGACGGCGCGTGACAGCGGACGGCCTTCGTGGCGTCATGCGCGCATGGCCGACGACTCCGCCCGCCCCGCCCCCCCGACCACAGAGTTCCTCAAGGCATTCTTCAAGCGCGACCGCTTCGCCGCGAACGCGGGCGTGGTGCTCGAGGAGGTCCGTCCGGGCTACGCCCGCGCCCGGATGGAGGTGAAGGAGCTGCACCTCAACGGCGCCGACGTGGTTCAGGGGGGTGCGATCTTCACGCTCGCCGACCTGACCTTCGCCGTGGCGTGCAACTCGCACGGGACGCTGGCGCTGGCGGTCGATGTCACCATCTCCTTCCTGCGCCCGACCAGGGCCGGCACGCTCGTCGCCGAGGCGTTCGAGGTCGCCCGCTCCCGGCGGCTGTCGCGCTGCGAGGTGAAGGTGGTCGACGACGCGGGGGAGGCCGTCGCGCTCTTCCACGGGACGGCGTTCGTCAAGGACGAGCCGCTCGCGGAGGTCGTGGCCGCCTCCCGGAAGCCGGCGAAGCGGAAGCCGGCGCCGCGGCGCCGCTGAGCGACGCCGCGGCCGTCGGCGGTACGCCGCTACTCCGCGGTGTACAGGTGCAGCGTCCAGAACGACCCGGTGTCGTACCCCGGGATCGCGTAGGGGATGAAGACGCTGGCGCTCGTCGCGATCCCCTTCAGCAGCCCCTGGCTCTCGTCCCCCGCGACCGCGAGGTAGCAGCCCACGAGCAGGACGGGGGCGGGCTTCCCGGGGGCAGGGAAGAACCAGTCCGCGACCGAGCACTCGCCGGAGGCGAAGATCTTCCTGCCGCCGAGGTCGAAGGACATGTTGAAGGGCGCCTTCGAGCCAGGGGTGACGCTCGTCATCACGCCACAGCCGACGACGGTGCCGACCGGGTTCCCGAGCTCCTTCATGACCTGGCCGTCCGAGGCGCGAGTGCGCGGCGCGTAGACGTATGCCCCCAGCTTGATGTTCTGGCCGGGGCAGGGCGCTGCGACGTAGTTGCTCTCCTGGGTCTGGAACAGCAGGACCTCCTCGGCGGCGCGCGCGGCGCCGGAGGCGAGGAGGAGAGCGGCGAGGACAGCGGTGCGGATCCTGGTCATGGAGTCTCCCTTCGAGGTGGACGAGTAGGACGGACTAGATGCGCACGAGTTGACCGCCGTAATGGACGCCGGCGCCGATGGCGGCAAAGAGGACGAGCTCGCCGGAGCCCAACTTCACGTTACCCTGTTGGATGTCCTCCGCGAAGAGGATCAGCGTGCTGGCGGCCGAGGTGTTGCCGTAGCGGTGGACGTTGAGCGGCACCTTCTCCGGCGGGATCCCTGCCTCGGCGACGAACTTGAGGAGGACGAACTTGTTGGCCTGGTGCAGGTAGTAGCGCCCGATCTGCGGCATCAGCTCCGCCTTCTCCCCGTTGAGGAGGGTGTCGACGGCGCGCTTCATGTACTCGGGGTAGGCCCGGGCCACCGTCGGGCCGTCCACGTACCAGGCGTCGTCGGCACGCGTCGCCCGCGAGGGCGGAATCTGCGCGCCGCCGGCGCGGTGGATGACCAGCTCGGGGTGATCCGTGGCCGAGGTGGAGGCCTGCATGCCGAGCTTCGAGCCTTCGTCGCCGCGGAGGATGATCGCGCCGGCGCCGTCGCCGAACATGTAGAAGGAGAGGTAGGCGTTGATCTTCGGCCTGCCGGGCATCGGTGACGTGAAGGTCTCCCTGTGCATGAAGGGCGACGCGAGGGTGGACGCGACGACGGCGATGGTCCTGGACTGGCCGGACATGATGAGCTTGCGGGCCATGTCGATCATGTAGACGGCGCCGCCGCAGCCCGAGTCCACGAGGAGCGCGAAGGCGTCGGAGCGCATGCCGAGCCGCCGGTGGACCTCGACGGCGTCCCGGCAGAAGTTGATCTCGTCCGGCGTGCTGGTGACCACGTAGACGCCGTCGAGGTCAGAGGCGGCGAGCCCCGCGGTGTCGAGCGCGCGCCGGAGCGCCTCCTCCACCATGTCGGCGTTGCCGCGGAGCTGCTCAGGGTCCTTCGCGTCGGGAGTGATCGCGGCGCCGGTCTCCGGATCGAAGTCCCAGAGGTAGCGCCGCTCCGCGATCCCCGTCCGCTGCTCTATCCGCTCCGCGGACCAGCCCGGGATGGCCTTCACCAGCTTCTCGTTCTTCACGACCCGGGGCGGCATGTAGGCACCGGCGCCGACGTATCTCACCGTCTTCATCAATCATTCACTCCCTGTGTGTGCGTTGTGGACTGACATCGGATTTCAAAATTCCGCGGTGCGGCGGCCGACGGGCCGGTCACAATGCACCCAGGGTCACGGTACCGTGGGTGAAATAGCCCAGCTAACAGGGACGGCGGACGCGCAAAACCCCGCCGTGCGGGGAGAGCCCTGTCGCGGGAGAGCCATCGGGAGTGCGCCACGCGGTCCACGCATGCGTCCCGCGTGCCAGAATTCGCGGTCAGTGAACCCACATCGACTCCACCCCCCGCCGCCGCGACTGTGCTATATGCCGCCGGGTGCCGCAGGGCCTGATTTCCGGGCACGGCGACGAGGCCCCGTAGCTCAGCCGGATAGAGCGGCGGTTTCCTAAACCGCAGGTCGCGTGTTCGAGTCACGCCGGGGTCACTGGAAAGGAAGAGGGATGGAGAAGATCGCGACGCTGGCGCCGGGCAGGCTCAACAAGCTCCTCGTCCACGGCCTGAACGGTCACCACCCCCTCTTCAGCGCCGACGAGATCCGCACCGCCTTCGAGGTGCCGGACTGTCCGGTGAGCATCGAGGACGCGAACGAGGTGGGCGCCGCGCTCCTGTCGATGTGCCGCGAGCCGGTCTCCGTAGCGCGCGGCGCCGTCGACACGATGACCCCGCGCGCGCGCGTCTCGCTGATCCGGCTCTACTTCCGCCTCCTCGATCGCGCTCACGAGGAGCGCGATCGAAGCCTGTCGCACTGACCCGCGGCCTCGCCGCGCCCGCCGGCGTCGAGATGCGCGTCCCCGCCGCCCTCGCCAAGGCCTCCTTCCCGGCGCCGGTCATCTCGGTGCTGCGGCGGCTCTCCGACGCCGGGCATCGCTCCTGGCTCGTCGGCGGCGCGGTGCGCGACCTGCTCCTGCACCGGCCGCGCGTGGCGCAGGACTTCGACGTCGCGACGCCTGCGACGCCCACGCAGGTCACGGCGCTCTTCCAGCGGGTGATCCCCACCGGGATCGACCATGGGACCGTCACCGTCCTGGTCGGCAAGTCGAAGGTCGAGGTGACCACCTTCCGCGGGGAGGGCGAGTACGTCGACGGACGCCGCCCGGAGTCGGTAGTCTTTCACGGCGATCTGGCCGAGGATCTGGCCCGCCGCGACTTCACGATCAACGCGCTGGCCTTCGATCCGCTGCAGCACGAGCTCCGCGATCCGTTCCGCGGCCGCGACGATCTCCGGCGGCGCATCCTGCGCGCGGTCGGAGACGCGCGCGAGCGCTTCGCCGAGGACGGGCTGCGCGCCATGCGCGCCGTCCGCTTCGCGGCCCAGCTCGGCTACGACCTGCACCCGCGCACCCGCGCGGCGATTCCCGGTGCCCTCGACGTCGTCCGCAAGGTCTCGACCGAGCGGATCGCCGAGGAGCTGACGCGGCTCATCGTCGCTCCGCACGCCGAGCGCGGGATCGATTTGATGCGCCGTACCGGCCTCCTCGCGGTGGTGCTCCCCGCCGTGGCGCGCCTCCCCACGGCCGAGCAGCGCCACTCCGTCGTCGGGCTGGAGGCGCTCCCCCCCGAGGCCGAGCTGCGCTTCGCGTGGCTCCTCCACCGCGCCCTCTCGCCCGCGGAGGCGGCGAGCGTCCTCTTCGGGCTCCGGATGTCGCGCCGGATCACGGACGCCGTGAGCGCCCTCCTGCGGCAGCACGTCTGCGTCCTCGCGGACGGCGCGCTCGGCGAACCGGCCGCGGGTCCCGAGCTCCGCCGCTGGCTCGCGGAGGGGGGACGTGAGCGGGTGGGCGGGCTCGTCTCGCTCCGTGCGGTGGAGGCGAGGTCCCTCGCCACGCGTCACCGCCGCCGCGCGCAGCGCACCGTTCGAAGCTTCGCGTGGGCGGCCGAGCGGGAGCTGGCGAAGGGGCCTCCGCTGTCGATCGGCGAGCTGGCGCTCGACGGGAAGGGGCTCATGGATCGCGTCGGCGCAGACCCGGGCGCCTGGGTCGGGGAGACGCTGCGCCACCTGCTCGCCTGCGTGCTGGCCGATCCGGGCTGTAACACGCCGGAGACGCTCGCCAACCTGGCGCGCGCGTACTGGGCCAGCCGGGGACCCCCCGCGAGGTGACACCGGGACGCGGCCGCGTATAATCCGCGCCCCTTGGGGTAAGCTGGAGTTCGGATGGCCCGTGTGATTCGCATCGTGGGCGCGGAGCCTCTCCCCGCGGACCTGCGCAGGTTGATCGAGGAGGCGGGGCTCTCCATCGAGAGCTCGCCGGGGTCGCCGGAGGCATCCGAGACCGCGCGCGCGAACTTCGTCCGCGACGTGGTCCACGAGCTCTCGACCCCCATCACGCCGCTCGCTGGTTACCTCCGGATCCTTCAGAGCGAGAAGCTGGGACCGCTCACCCCGCAGCAGCGGAAGGTGCTCGAGTCGATGCTCGGGTCCGTGGCGCGCCTTTCGCGCATCATCGAGAACCTCTCCGACTTCGCGAACCTGCAGACCAGCGCCGCGACGCTGAAGCTGGGGCCGGTCGACGCGGGCGCCATCGTAGACGAGGTGATCGCCGATCTCCGGGCCGCCATCCGGGACGGCCAGGTGCACGTGACGGTGGCCAGGACCGGAGATGGGGCGATCATCGCGGACGGCAGGAAGCTGAAGCAGGCCATCGAGAACGTCCTCGGCAACGCCATCAAGTTCTCTCCGCACGGCGGGGAGATCCTGGTGGAGGTGGTCCGCGAGCCGGAGGCGCTCCGCGTGGCGGTCTACGATCAAGGGCCCGGAGTCCCCCCCACCGAGCAGCAGGCCATCTTCGAGCCGTTCCACCACGCGGCCTCGCGTGGCGCCGACGAGGCGCGCGTGCCGGGGTCCGGCCTCGGACTGCCGGTCGCCCGGCGCATAGTGGAGGCCCACGGGGGGGCCGCCTGGGTGGAGAGCCCGCCCAGGGCGCAGCCCGGGAGCGTCGCGCGGCTCTTCTCCGGCGCGAAGTTCGTGCTGGAGATCCCCTCGCCGGGGGGGTCGGCAGCCTAGTGTCCGGAACCGTGCAGCGCGTCTCGTTCATGGCGCTAGGGTGCCGCGTCAGCCGTGCCGACCTCGACACGATGGCGGCGATGGTCGACGGGAGCTTCGTCGTCGTGCCCGAGGGGGAGCCGGCGGACTTCATCGTCGTGAACACGTGCTCCATCACGCACGACGCCGACTCGGCCGCGCGCCAGGCCATCCGCCGGGCGGCGCGCGAGAACCCGGCTGCCCGCATCGTCGTCACCGGCTGCTACGCCGAGCTCGCCCGGGACGTCCTGACTGCGCTCCCCGGCGTCGCGGCCGTGATCGGCGTGAGGCAGCAGACGGCCGTCCCTCGGATCCTCGCGCGGCTGGCCGGGGAGACGGCCCTGCGGCCGGCCGACCGCGCGCCGGAAGAGGGGCCGGCCTGGGGG
>JBAVTL010000530.1:0-7514 GCA_049696175.1 Anaeromyxobacteraceae bacterium | reverse complement strand
AGGTAGGGCAGGTGCGAGACCATCGCCACGGCCGCGTCGTGCTCGGCCGCCGTGCAGCGGATCGGGGTGGCGCCGAGCGCCTCGTGGAGCCCCGCGATCCACTCCACCGCCTCGGGGTCGCCGTCGGTGCAGATCGCGACCGAGCCGCCCTTCCACAGGTCGGCGCGCCCGCCGTCGTAGCCGCCGTGGCCACCGAACATCGGGTGGGCGCCGACGAAGCGGACGCCGGGGCGGACCTCGCTCCGCGCGAGCTGGACGATCCGCTCCTTGGCGCCGCCGACGTCGGTGAGGATCGCGCCGTCCGGGAGCAGCCTCGACACGGGGCCGAGCAGCGTCTCGATGGAGGCCACTGGGGTCAGGATGACGGCGAGGTCGCACGCCGAGAGCGCGGCGTCCGGCGTGGCGGTCGCCTCGTCGACGACGCCATCGGCGAGCGCGCGGGCGCGGATCTCCTCGCGCGGCTCGACCGCCACGATCCGGACGCCCGGGGCGTGGGCGCGGACGGCGCGGGCGAGCGAGGCGCCCATCAGGCCGAGCCCGACGAGCCCGAGCTTGCGGGGCATGCGGTGGTCGGAGCTCACGGCGGATCTCCTCTCCGGAGCGCGGGCGGCGGTCACGGCTTCGGCTTCGCGGCCGGGTTGTCCGCCTTCACGTGGAGGTCCGGCCGGAGCACCTGCGCGCCGCGGAGGTAGACGTGGTTGCGGGGGCCGTCCGAGTCCACGTGGATCAGCAGCCGGACGCAGAGGGGCAGCGACCCGGGGACCGGGATCTCGCGAGAGCAGATCATCGGCACGTTGGTCCAGCCGGCGACGCGCGCCGCGCGCGCCGGGAAGTCGGCGTCGATGTCGTGGGTCACCGTGAAGATGCCCCAGACGATGTCTGCGGGGCTGATGGCGTTCCGCCGCTCGATCTCCTTGCAGAGCTCGACGACGGCGTCCTCCATCGCCTCGACGGTGTTCGCTTCGATCTGGGTCGCGCCGCGTAGGCCTCTCATAGGGAGCCCGACAGTCTAGGGATCGTCGGGCGGGCTGTCCACGTCGAGCGCTTCAACGCGCGCCGGCCCCCGCCGGCGTGGGGAGGCCGGTCAGCACGCCGCGCAGCCCGTCGAACGGCGCTCCCACCTCGACGCCGTCCTCCCCGATGGTCAGCCTCCGCACCCCCGTCGAGTGGCTCAGCCCACGCGCCTTCAGGACGGAGACGCCGCGCTCCAGGTTCCCATCCACCTCCACGTACCTGATCTGGATGAGGTTGTCGGCGGCGAAGGAGACGCCCTGGCCGGAGAGCTGCGCAGAGCCGAGCAGCTCGGCGATCTCCATGTTCAGGCTCAGGGTGACCCCCATGGCGCGGAAGTGCTTCGCGATGGAGTACACCAGCTCCTTGAAGCGCCGCGCGGACGGCACGCCGAGCGCCATGCTGGTGAGGCTGTCGAGGACGGCGCGCCTCGCCCCGACCCGGGTGACCAGCTTGAGCGCCCGGTCGAGGAACGCGTCGGTGGAGAGCTCCACGGGCGAGACGTAGCAGAGGGTGAGGAGCCGCCGCTCTTCGAGATCCCGCAGGTCCCAGCCGAGGGCGGCCGCGGCCCAGCGGACCTGGCCAGCCGTCTCCTCCAGCGTGAAGTGGATGCCGGGCTCGCCGCGCCGGGCTCCCTCGAGGAGGAAGCGCAGCCCGAGCAGGGTCTTGCCCGTACCGGTCGCGCCCTGAACGACGGTCGCGCTCGACCGCGGCAGGCCGCCCCCCAGCATCTCGTCGAGCCCGGCGACTCCCGTCGAGGCGCGCTCGGCGATGGGCGCAGTCTCCGGGTCCACGTCAGCGTCCGGGCTCCGCACCCGCGCATAGAAGGTGAGGCCGTCGGCGCCGATCTCGAAGAAGTGACGCCCGGTCACGCAGTCCGCCCCGCGGAGCTTGAGGACCTCGACCGTGCGGATCGCGGTCAGGTCGTCGCGGCTGGTGCCGAAGCGGATGATGCCGTCGGCGATGGCGAACTCGGCGAAGCTCGCCATCTCCTCCTCGGTGTACTCGCCCAGCAGGAGGGTGGCGGCTCCCCAGCCCGCGACCCGGACGGCGAGGTCGTAGACGAACCTGCGGATCTGCGGCGCGTCGCCCAGCGCGTCCCGCATCGCCTTGAAGCTGTCGATGACCACGAGGACCGGCTCCTCGCGCTCGACGCGTTCGGCGATCACCTCCAGGGCGGCAGCGCCGTCGTTGCGCTGGAGCACCGAGCCGAGGTCGACGAAGATCAGCCGGTCGCCGATCGCCTCCGCGTCGAAGAAGGAGAGCTGCTGCATGTGATGGACGAGCTTCAGCGACGGCTCGGAGAGCGTGGTGAAGTAGATGCACTTCTTCCCCTGCCGCGAGAGGTGGAAGAGCGCCTGCAGGGCGAAGAGCGTCTTCCCCGCGCCGGGCTCGCCCGCGACGACGATCCGGGAACGCAGGGGCAGCCCGCCGCCGAGGATGCGGTCGAAGGAGACGCTCCCGGTCGAGAGGCGTTCGGGCTCGGAAGCGTTCGAGGTCATCGGGCCATGCTAGCCCACTCTCGAAGCTGTGGGACCCGCTCCAGGCGGCGGAAGACCACCTGCCCCGTCAGCTCCGCGAGCAGCGGCCGGAGCTCGTCGAGGAGCTCGCGCAGTGCGCCCCGAGCGTCGGGCTGGTCGAAGGATCGCGGGAGGGAGTAACGGAACTCCCCCTCCACCCGCGCGATCTCGAGCGCGGCGAGCGCCGGGCTCCGGGGCAGCGCACGCCGCGCGGCCCGGCGCAGGATCGTGGCCGTGGCCGTCGGGCCCAGCACCTCGACGGTCTCTTCCCAGAGCCTCCCGAAGAGGGCCGTGTCGGTGAGGCTGACGGACCCCGGCGGCCGCTCGCCGACGTCGATGAGCAGGATCGAGGCCTCCCGCCGTGCCGTGAGCGAGATCGCGCGCACGCCCGCGACGCCCGCGCCGTCGCCCGCGGCCAGGACGACGTCACCGAGCGTCACCTCTCCCCACAGGACGTGGATCCAGGCGCTGCGCCCGGGGGACAGGCCGTGGACGACGTGATGCCCGGGATCGAGCAGGGACGCGTGGATCACGGCGTCCTGGTGGATCCGCAGGGATCCTCCACGAGCGTCGGAGGAGGCGACGACGAGCAGCCTGCCCCTGCGCTCCGCCGCGGTGAAGCGCTTCTGCTCGACGCCTGGGTCCGCCACCGCCTCGCCCGGGGGAAGCCAGATCCGGAAGACGTGAGCCCAATCGGTCTGCGACGCGTTCACCATCTCGTGGCTTACGCCGCGTCTGGAGGTCGTGTGCTGGAACTCGCCCGCCCGGATGACACCGGCGCAGCCCGCCGAATCCTCATAGCCGAGCACCCCCTCGCTGACGAAGGTGAAGACCTCGGCGGCGCGACGGTCGTCGAGCGGGAGCGTCATCCCGGGGGCGATGCGGTCCTCGTCGAGGGACTCGATGTTGCCGAAGCCTTCGGCGAACGGACTCCCCACCTCCCGGTCGAAGGTGTGCCACACCTCGCGACCGGGGCCTTTATGGTGGCGGCGCTCCCGCCCGCGTCGGAGAGTGATCATCGCGTTTCCCTACGCCCCGTCTATAGGTAGGACCGGCAGAAGCGCCACCACTGGCTCAGACCGCACCCATCCGGGTACCTACGCTCACCCGTGAGTGGCCGCGGGATCTTCGGCGACGACGCTAGCGGGCCTTGCCGCCAGATGGCTCCCCGCGGAGGCGGGCCCCCGCCACCGGACGCTCTCCCGTGAGGCCGTAGAGCCTCAGCTTGCGGTACAGCGTCGCCGAGCCGATCTGGAGCTGCTTCGCCGTCCGCGTCTGGTTCCCGCCGTTCCGCTCCAACGCCGCCAGGATGTACTCCTTCTCGACCTGGTCGAGCGGCCGCACGTCCCCCGCCGTCGCGGCCGCCGGCAGGGGGGCGGCCTTGCGGACCTCCTCGGGCAGGTCGTCGACCTCCACGCGGCTCCCGCGCGCGAGCGCGACGGCGCGCTCCATGGCGTTCTCCAGCTCGCGAACGTTCCCGGGCCACTCGTAGCGCAGGAGCTGATCGGCGGAGCCGGGGGAGAGCCCCTTGACGCCGCTCTTCATGCGCATCGCCGCGTCCGCCAGCAGCACCCTCGCGAGCGGGAGGATGTCCTCCCGGCGCTCCCGAAGCGCCGGGACCGGCAGCTCGACGACCTTGAGCCGATAGTAGAGATCCTGCCGGAACGCGCCCCCCGCGACCTCCTGGGAGAGATCACGGTTGGTGGCGGCCACGATGCGCACGTCCACCGATCGGGACCGGCTCTCCCCCACGCGGCGGATCTCCCGCTCCTGGAGCGCCCGCAAGAGCTTGACCTGCATGCCGGGCGAGACCTCGCCGACCTCGTCGAGGAAGAGGGTGCCTCCGTTGGCGGCCTCGAAGAGCCCCGGCCGGTCCTGCGTCGCGCCGGTGAACGCCCCGCGCACGTGCCCGAACAGCTCGGTCTCGAGGAGCGTCTCGACGATCGCGCCGCAGTTGACGGCGACGAACGGGCCAGCGGCACGCGCTGACTCCTCGTGAATGAGCCGCGCGAACCGCTCCTTGCCCGACCCGCTCTCCCCGGTGATGAGGACGGTGGAGTCGACCCTCGCCACCCGCCTCGCCAGGTCGACCAGCTTCCTCATTATCGAGGTCTTGGCGACGATCCCCATCGGCTCCTCGACGTCCTGGGCCACCTGGATGAGCGCCCGGCGGTGCTTGCGGAGCTTCCGCTCGGCCGCCTTCAGCGTCTCCGTCACGTGCTGGAGCGAGGCGTCGAAGGAATCCTCCAGGCGGCTCGGCTCGAAGAAGCGCAGCTCCTCGGCTCGCTCCTCGCCCCAATCCTCCTGGGTGCGACCATGGAGGTGGCAGGCCGCGTCGCCCTTGCCCACGCAGCGGCTCTCGAGGACGTAGATCCTCCCGCCCTCGGTGCGGCTGAGGTAGCCGCTGTAGAGGCCGCAGAGGGTCCAGCAGACCGCCACGTCGGAGCGGCCGAGGTGCAGGAGGTGCTGCTCCGCTTCGTAAGAAGCGGCGACGACGACGCCGTCCCTGGAGAGCGGACCCCCGCCTCCCGGCGCCACGCGGAACTGCCCCTTCAGCGAGAGGAGCCGCGTGACGCTGCACCGGCGATCCTCGACGCTGTCCCACTTGAACACCGGCTCCATGGCCTCGGCCATGCTCCCGCCGTGCGCGAAGCCCACCTGGGTGAGCAGCGCGCGCGCTGCCGTGAGGCCAATGCTTCCGACGAGCCGTTTGCGCAGCAGCCCCATGCCCACGGCGTCGAGGAGGAGCGCGCGTTGGCCGGCGAAGTGGATCGCGCCGCCCTCCTGGTCCAGCTCGAGCAGCTCCTTGTGATCCAGATCGTCGACGCGCACCGACTCACTCCCCCTTCAAATGGATGGAGAACCTGATCATCTTGATTGAGGTGGCCATCCCCGAAAGGCATCGAAGGTCTCGATCCGGCAACTCACTTGGGGCGTAGCAGGCTCTTGAACTCCCCGTTTGAGCCCTTCGCCCCGCGTCGCGGCGGAAGTTCCGATGGTCCACTCCGAAGAGCTCGCGAACTCTACGTCATTTTGACTGATCCGCCCCGCCGATCCGCGGGAAGAAGGGGCGTAACAACCCGTAAGCGTTGCGTTTCGTCGATTGGCACACGTGGTGCTCTCCCCGTGTCGCACACGGAGCGTGCGAGGGAACCGCCTCGCGCTCCTGGGAGCGGAAGCCATGAAAGACCACAAGCGTCACCTTGCTGCCGACGAGCTTGCCTCGTACTTCGCCACCGTCCGCAAGCTCCCAAAGCTCTCTCGTGAGGAGGAGCACGGGCTGGCGATCGAGGCGCGCGGCGGGGACGTCATCGCCCGCCAGCGGCTCGTTCGACACAGCCTGGGCTTCGTCGTCGCCATCGCTCGGAAGCTCACGCTCGGGACCGTGCGGCTGGACGACGTCATCCAGGAGGGCAACCTCGGGCTCGTCCGTGCAACGGAGACGTTCGATCCCAACGTGGGGACGCGCTTCGAGACGTACGCGGTCTGGTGGATCCGCGCCAACATCGGCAAGTACTTGAAGGAAGCGCGCAGCATCGTCCGCCCCCGCGGCGGGACGAACGCGCTCGCCGATGTCTCGCTCGACGTCTCCTTCGACCAGGATGACGACTCGACCCGCCTCGACCGGGTCGAGGACGATGGTCCCGGGCCGGAGGACACCTTCCTGACGAACGCCGCGATCCGCGCGTTGGGGGCCACGCGATGACGACCTCGAAGCCCGACGCTGCCGGCGTGAGAGGCCGGCGCACGCCCCCGGCGCGCAGCCCGCCGCCGCTCGACGCACCGACCATGAAGCGCTACCTGCAGCTTCGGCGCGAGCTGGCGAGCACCGAGGCGCGGCTGCAGACCGTCGCCGCGGAGCGTGAGAGCGCGAACGAGGCGCTCCGCGCGCGGAACACCGAGCTGAACTTCACCAACGAGGAGCTGAAGGCCTCGCAGGAGGAGCTGCGGGCTTTGAACGCGGCGCTCAGTGGCCTGAACGTCGAGCTCAGCGGGAAGGTGGTCGCGCTCGAGCACGCCGAGCGGACGCTGCGCGACGCGGACCGGCGCAAGGACGAGTTCCTGGCGATCCTGTCGCACGAGCTCAGGAACCCGCTCGCGCCGATCAGGAACGGCCTGCACGTCCTGGAGCTCGCTCCCGCCGGGGGAGCCGCGGCGGCGCGGGCCATGGAGATCATGAAGCGTCAGATCGCGCACCTCGCGCGGCTGGTGGACGACCTGCTGGACGCCACGCGCGTCGCGCATGGGAAGCTCCAGGTCGAGCGCCAGCTCGTGGACCTGGCGGTCATCACGCAGCGCACGGCCGAGGACCACGAGAGCCTCTTCACTGCGCGCGGGGTGGCGTTCCAGGTCACCGTGCCGATCGGCTCCGTCTGGATCCTCGGAGACGCGACGCGCCTCGCGCAGCTCATGGGAAACCTGCTCCAGAACGCCGCCAAGTTCACCTCGAGTGGGGACTCCGTCGTCCTGTCCCTCGAAGTCACCGCACAGATCGCGGTGCTGCTGGTGCGGGACACCGGCATCGGCATTGACGCGGACCTGCTGCCCCGCATCTTCCAGCGATTCAGCCAGGCCGACGGCGCGCTCGACCGCCGCGCAGGTGGGCTCGGGCTCGGGCTGGCGCTCGTCAAGGGGCTCGTCGAGGCGCACGGGGGCACGGTCGAAGCCTCGAGCGCCGGCAGGGGCGCCGGCACGGAGCTGGTCGTGCGGCTGCCGCTGGCGACGCCCGCGAGCACGGTCGCGGACCCCCCGGAGGCACCCTCCACGCGCCGGCGCCGCATCCTCGTCATCGAGGACAACGTCGATGCCGCGGAGAGCCTCCGCCTCTCGCTGGAGATCGAGGGGCACGAGGTGGCCGTGGCGCACGCCGGGACCGACGGGTTGGAGCGCGCCAGGGAGTTCTCGCCCGACGTCGTGCTGTGCGACATCGGGCTCCCGCAGATGGACGGCTACGCGATCGCGAAGGCGCTGCGCGGCGAGCCC
>JBAVTL010000529.1:0-17387 GCA_049696175.1 Anaeromyxobacteraceae bacterium | reverse complement strand
GCGAGGGACGGGACGCGGCGCACGCCCGGGAGCTGATCGGGCGGCACGGGAGCGCCGGCGCAGCCGAGGCCGCGCTCGTGGCCGTGCGGCGCGCGTGGGACGAGACCCTCGGCGCGATCGAGGTGCGGACGCCGGACGACTCGTTCGACCTCCTGATGAACCGGTGGCTCCTGTACCAGGATCTGAGCTGCCGGATGTGGGCCCGCACGGGCTACCATCAGCCAGGCGGCGCGTTCGGGTTCCGCGACCAGCTCCAGGACGCGATGGCGCTCGCGACGGCGCGGCCGGCGCTGGTGCGCGAGCACCTCCTGCGGGCGGCCGCGCACCAGTTCCGCGAGGGGGACGTGCAGCACTGGTGGCATCCGCCGAGCGGGCGGGGGACGCGCACGCGGTGCTCGGACGATCTCCTCTGGCTGCCACACGCGGTGGCGCACTACGTCAGGACCACGGGGGACGCCGCCGTGCTGGACGAACGCGTCCCGTTCCTCGACGGCGCGCCGCTCGCGCCGGACGCGCAGGACGCCTACGCACAGCCCCACGCCTCGACGGACGTCGGCTCGCTCTTCGAGCACTGCGCGCGCGCCGTCGACCGGGGGCTCACCTCGGGCGCGCACGGCCTGCCGCTGATGGGCGGCGGGGACTGGAACGACGGGATGAACCGCGTGGGGAGGGAGGGGCGCGGGGAGAGCGTCTGGCTCGGCTTCTTCACGCACGCGGTGCTCTCCGACTTCGCGCCGCTCTGCAGCGCGCGGGGTGACGACGCGCGCGCCGGCCGCTACCTCGCCGAGGCGAGCCGCCTCGCGGCCGCGCTGGAGCGGACGTGGGACGGTGAGTGGTACCGGCGCGGTTATTACGACGACGGCGCACCGCTCGGCTCGGCGCAGAACGACGACTGCGCGATCGACTCGATCGCCCAGTCCTGGGCGGTGCTCTCGGGCCTCGCCCCGGCGCGCCGCGCGGATCGCGCGATGGACTCGGTCCGCACGCACCTCGTGCGGCGCGGGGCGCAGGTGGTGCTGCTGCTCGCGCCGCCGTTCGATCGCTCGGCGCAGCAGCCGGGGTACATCAAGGGCTATCCGCCCGGCGTGCGGGAGAACGGCGGCCAGTACACGCACGCCGCGGCGTGGATCGTGATGGCGCTCGCCAGGCTGGGGAGCGGCGACGAGGCGACCGAGCTGTTCCACATGCTGAACCCGGTGAACCACACGCGCACCGGGCCGGACGTCGCGCGCTATCGCGGCGAGCCGTACGTCGTCGCCGGAGACGTCACCGCGCACCCCGACCACGCGGGGCGCGCCGGGTGGACCTGGTACACGGGCTCGGCGGGCTGGCTCTACCGCGCCGGGCTCGAGAGCATCCTCGGGCTCCGGCGCCACGGTGGCACGTTCGAGGTGGAGCCGTGCATCCCGGCCTCCTGGCCCGAGTTCGCGATCACCTGGCGCTTCGGCGGGACGCGGTACGAGATCTCCGTCGCGAACCCGGCGCGCCGCTGCCGCGGGGTCAGCGAGGCCCGCCTGGACGGCGCGGCGATCGACCATGGGGCGATCCCACTCGTCGACGACGGCGAAACGCACGAGGTTCGCGTCGTCCTGGGAGGCCCGTAGGGCCCTGCTACCCGGACAGCGCCGAGCGCACTGCCGCCTCGATGAGGGTTCGCGGGGGCACGCCCGCGAGTCCGTAGAGGCGTCAACCGAGGCCGACCCTCGTCGGCGCCTGCGGCTCGATGTCGACGCCGTTCACGCGGACGGTGGGCGAGCCCGGGAAGCCGAGCCGCTCAGCCTCCTCGATCGTGGTGACCTCGATCGTCTCCAGCTCGTCCGGCAGCGCCAGCTCGCGCACGACCTGCGACATCAGGGCGACGGTCTGTCGTCCGTGGCCGCAGCCGGGGCTCATCAGGATCTGAAGCTTCACGGTGGCTCCGTATGGTGTGCGAGCGGTGCTGCCAGACGTGCTGGCCGCCCGCCTTCAGCCCCGCGAGCTTAGGCGATCCTGCTGAGTGATACCCATGGAAGAGCATGTGGGGGCGGGTGGGGCGGCGGTCCCTCGCTAGTTCCGGAAGGGCTTGCTATACGGTCGCCCCGATCACGAATGCTCGTCGAGCCCCTCTACAAACTCGATTCGACCACGGCCGTCCAGCACGCGCTGTGTCGTCCTGCGCTCGACGTGCTGATGGAGGGGCTGTCGATCACCGGCGAGGGGTGGGTCCTCGTGATCCTCGCGGTCGCCTTCGCCTTCAAGGCGCACCGGGACCGGCGCGATGCAGTCCGGAGCGCGATCCGAGGCCTGGTCATCCTCGCCGTGACGGGGGCGCTCGTCATCGTGATCAAGCGGATCGTCCACGCGCCCAGGCCGCTCGAGCTGCTCGGTCCGGGTCGGGTCCGCGTGCTGCTCGAGCCGCTGCGCAGGATGTCCTTCCCGAGCGGCCACTCGGCGGCGACGGCCGCGCTGGCCACCTGGGCCTGGCGCGAGCTCCCCGGGTCGTTCTGGCGGTGGCTCTGGATCTTCCCGTTCATGTGCGGCGTGTCGCGGGTCTACGTCGGGGCGCACTGGGTGACCGACGTCATCGCCGGCTGGTCTCTGGGCGTCGCCACGGCGGTCGTCATCGGCCGCGCGTGGTCCCGGCGGCGAGGCGCTTGCGCCGTGGCGCTGGCTGCGCCGGCCCGAGCCGACGCGGGCGAGGGGTGAGATCGTGTCGCTGAAGACGACCCCGCTGCCCTACGCGCTCGTGATGGCGCTCTACTTCCTCGTGGCGCTCAACTTCCCGTTCGCGAGGGAGTTCCTCGCGAGCATGGGCGGCCTCGGGCGCGGGAACTTCGCCGACGCGCTCCTCGTCTTCTCGGCGCTCTACGCGGTGCTCTTCCTGGTCTTCTTCCTGACCGCGTGGAAGGGGCTGACCAGGCCGCTCGCGTACTTCCTGCTGCTCACGGCGGCCCCGGCCTCCAGCGCGCTCCAGAACCTGGGCACGGAGTTCAGCCCGCTCATCATCCGGAGCGTGTTCCGGACCGACTTCGTCGAGGCGAAGGCGCTCCTCACGCTGGGCTGGTTCGTCCACTTCCTGCTGCTCGGCGTCCTCCCCTGTGTCCTCCTCCGCCGGGTCACCGTGGAGCACCCTCCGCTGCGGCGCCTCGTGGCGCACAAGGCGCTGGCCGTCGCCGTGTCCATCCTGGCGGCTGCCGCGCTCTACTTCCCGAACCAGCTCTTCTTCAACTCGTTCGCGGACAACGCCACCAACCACCGGCTCAAGACGATGGTCGTCCCGTTCAACTACCTGGGCGCGCTGGCCGGCTTCCTCGGCGAGGAGGTCGAGGCGCTGCGGCCGCGCAGCGGGGTGGCCGCGGCCGCGACCGGCCGGGTCCACGCCGCCGCCAGCCGCGGTGGCCTGCTCGCCGGCTCCGGCAGGCGGACGGTCGTGATCTTCGTCCTGGGCGAGTCGGCGAGGGCCAGGAGCTTCTCGCTCAACGGCTACGCGCGCGACACCAACCCCAGGCTGGGCAAGCAGGGGGTGGTCAGCTTCACCCACTTCACCTCGTGCGCGACGGCGACCGCGCAGGCCGTCCCGTGCCTCTTCTCGAGCCTCGGCGAGCGTGGCTTCAGCTACCGGCGGGCGGAGGAGACCGACAACCTCCTCGACGTCGCGAAGCAGGCCGGCTACCAGGTGACCTGGTACGAGAACGGGATGGGGGCGCAGGCGGTGACCCGCGGCGTCACCGAGGTGAACCTTGGCTCCTACTACCGGGCCGAGCGCGACCGCATCCTCATCGACCGGCTCCCCACGCGAGACGAGCTGATCGCCAGGGGGAAGGACCAGCTGATCGTGCTCCACCAGCGGGGGAGCCACGGGCCCGACTACGCGGCGCGCTACACCCCGGAGTTCCGCGCCTTCGCGCCGGACTGCGACAGCTCGGTCCTGAAGTCCTGCTCCCACGACGCGGTGGTGAACGCCTACGACAACAGCATCCTCTACACCGACGCCAACCTGGACGACGCCATCGAGTATCTGAAGCGGCTCGGGCCCGACGTCAACGCAGCCCTGCTCTACACGTCGGACCACGGCGAGTCGACCGGCGAGGACGGCTGGTACATGCACGGCCTGCCCAAGTCGATCGCGCCGGAGGACCAGACGCGCGTGCCGTTCATCGCCTGGTTCTCGCCGGGGCTCCAGGCGGCGGAGCACCTCGACGTCGACTGCGTGAGGGGGTTCAAGGACAGGCCCTACTCCCACGACAACGTCTTCCACTCCACGCTCGGCCTCCTCGACGTCGGGACCTCGGCGTACGACGGGGCACTGGACGTCTTCCGCGCCTGCCGCCGCGAGCAGCCCTCGCCGCGCCTATAGCGTGAGGCGGCTGGGCGGCGTCCACTCCCCCGTGCGATGATCGTCGCGCGGCGGTCACCCGGAGGCACGCCATGCGGCTCGACGACGACGATCGCGGCAACGTTGAGGACCGGCGCGGGACCTTCGCCGGGGGCGGGACGAAGCTCGGGATCGGGGGCTTCCTCGTCCTCGCGGTGCTGAGCGTCGTCTTCAAGCAGGACATGTTCGCGCTGCTCGGCCAATCGTCGAGTGACGGCGCGCCGGCCGCGGCGCCGCAGGAGGTGGCGGCGCGCAAGGCGGGCGAGGCGGAGCTGGAGCGGACGGCGGTGGCGTCCTTCAACGACGCGCAGCGGACGTGGGGGAAGACGATCGACGGCTACCGTCCGGCCAAGCTGGTCCTCTTCTGGGACGAGGTCCGGTCCGGCTGCGGCGGAGCCTCGGCGGAGATGGGGCCGTTCTACTGCCCGACGGACGAGCGGGTCTACATCGACCTCGCCTTCTACCGGGAGCTGGCCTCCCGGTTCGGCGCGCCGGGGCGCTTCGCGCAGGCGTACGTGATCGCCCACGAGGTGGGTCATCACCTTCAGTCACAGCTCGGGATCTCGGAGAAGGTGCGCGCCGCGCAGCGCCGGAGCCCGGCCAGGCGGAACGCGCTCTCCGTCCGGCTGGAGCTGCAGGCCGACTGCTTCGCGGGGGCCTGGGGGAAGGCGGCTGGGGACCGCGGGCTGCTCGACCCCGGCGACCTGGAGCAGGGGCTCGCCGCGGCGGCCGCGATCGGCGACGACCGGCTGCAGCGGGAGGCGACCGGGCGCGTGAGCCCAGAGAGCTTCACGCACGGCACCTCCGCGCAGCGCGTCCGCTGGTTCCGGGCCGGCTTCGACGCGGGGACCGTCGACGCCTGCGACACGTTCGCGGGCGGGGGGTAGAGGGGCGCGAAAACGAACGATTCGCTTGCCAGCGCGGATCCCGGTCTTACGTATCCAGGACAAGGAGCGAGGTCCCGGCTGCTGCAGCGATCGGCTGCAGGGGTACCGCGAGGTGTCGCGGGCCTACGCCCGCTGTGGAGGCGCGGCGGCCTGGCCGTCATCGAGGCCCCATCGAGCCCGTGCCGAGGCTGAGCCGGATCGCCTGCTTCGGGATGCGAGCCTTCGGCACCGTCAGGCGTGTCAGAGTGGTGCTGGTGCCCTCGAGCTTGTCGGCCACGAGGTCCGCGAGCGTGTTCCAGACGCTGCGCTCGGCGGCGCGGTGGCCGTTCTCCCACCTGGAGATCGTCTCCGGCGACACGTCAAGGAGCGCGCCTAGCTCGGCGGCGCGCATCCCGAGCGCCCGCCGGATGAACTTGAAGGTGCCGCCGTCTCGCAGCCCCCGCGCCAACGCCTCCGCCCCCGCGAGCAGCTCGGCCCTGCCGAGATCGGCCCCGTTGAGGACGGACTCCGCGCAGGCGCCGCACTTGACCGCCGACACCCCCGCCACGCGTACGACGAGCGGCTCGGGCGCCGAGGGGACGCGCACCTCCACCGCCTCCGTGACCTCCCGGACATCGCTGCTCTTGCACGACATGCACCGCTTCATTGCCTCGCTCCTGCGTCAGTACACCGTCACCACGACTACCCCGGCCTCGATGGCGACGACGAGGGTCAGCTCGTGCATCCACCCACTGAGCCTAACTCCGGCTTGCCGAAACGGCAAGTCAGTCGCGTCGGTGCCGAGGCCTGGCCAAGCGGCGCGCTAGAGCCCCCGCGCCCACTCGGGGCGGAGCGGGACGCCGCCGGCCAGGGCGCGGTCGACCGTGGCGACGATCCGCTCGCGGTCGCGCGGCAGTCGTCCCTCCAGCGCGAGGTAGTTGGAGGCGTGGTTGGTGCGGAAGACGGCGGCGGAGGGGCGTGACTCGGCGACGATCGCGCGCAGCTCTCCCAGCATTCCCTCGATCGATGGGAGCGCGAACTCGCCGCGAGCGGCGAGGGCGGCGATCGGCGTCCCCGGCACGACGGTGAGCGTGAGGAGCGAGAGGAACTCGGGGTCCATCTCGGTGGCGAGCCGGGCCGAGCCCTCCGCGTGCTCGCGCGAGCGGTCGGTGCCGCCGGCGCCGAGCAGGAAGATGACCGAGAGCTTGATGCCGGCGGCGTGAGCCCGGCGCGCCGCCTCGGCGTGCCCGGCGAAGCCGGCCCCCTTGGCGATCCGCCGGAAGGTGACGTCGTCGCCGGTCTCGGGGCCGACGTAGAGGAGCGAGAGCCCCAGCTCGCGCAGGCTGCGCAGCTCGGCGTCGGTCTTCGCGGCGACGTTGAGCGCCGTCCCGTACGCGCTGACGCGCCGCAGCCGCGGGAAGGCCTCGCGGCACGAGAGGAGGAGCGGCTCCCAGTGCTCCATCCCCATCGCGAGTGCGTCGCCGTCGGCGACGAAGAGGCGGGTGACCTCGTGGCCCCACGCGCGCCCTGCGTGCCGTACCTCGGCCAGCAGCTCCTCGAGCGCCCGGACGCGGTAGGTCTTGCCCCGGTACATCGCGCAGTAGGTGCAGTGATTCCAGGAGCACCCGACGGTCGCCTGCAGGATCAGCGACTCGGCCTCGCTCGGCGGGCGGAAGAGGGGCTCCTCGTAGCGCATCGGGCGCCGATTCTACGCCTCCCGGACGACGACGCCGTAGGGGGCTCGAAGATACCAACGGTGAAGGCGACGAAACCGCGGCGGCACACGGATCTCCGCGAAATACGCTGGAAACGTCGATGGACGCGGTGGTTGGAGCGAGGACCCGCGAAGCCCCGCCAGGTCCCGGAGGAACCCGCTGGATTTGGCGCTGTGGAGGCGCGGCCGAGTCCCCCCGGGTGCTAGACTCCCCCCGCTCAGGCCGCCGGGGGACGGGGCCTCTCGCACCCACCGATGCCCACCTCGCCCACGACCGCCGCGCTCGACACGATCCTCGCCTGGCAGCTCACGGTCGCGTGGGCCGGCGAGTCGCGGGAGACGACGAAGCGGCTCGGCTGGTGGAACACCGACCTCGTGGACGCGACCGGCGGCGGCGACCTCATGGCGCGGCTGCTCCCTCGCACGCACGAGTGGGCGTCGCTCGAGGCGGCCCGCGAGGCGGCACGGCGGGTGGACGAGCAGGCGCGCCGCAAGACCGCCGACCCCGATGCCGTCCGCACGCTCTACTTCCTCGGCTTCGACCTCGACGAGCGGCTCGCCGAGCGGCTGGCGGAGCTGAAGCGCGCCGGCTCTCACCCGGCCGAGGCGCTGCCGCTCCCGATCCCGCTCTCGGACTTCGACGCCGACGCCTTCTCGGCGGCGCTGAAGGCCGACGGCAAGGCACCGGCCTACGAGGTGGTCCCCGGTGGCCGCCAGGTGAAGGGCGCCATGCCGGCGCCGCCCGATCAGCTTGTCCGCAACCTCGCCGCCGCGCTCCTTCCGCTGGGTGACGCCTGGCCCGCGCCGTTCTACCGGGTGAAGGGGTGATCCTGGTCGAGGGGCTCGGCGCCGCTCCGTCGAAGGCGCCCCCGCGCCCCGCGGAGGAGACCGAGGTCCACACCCGCATCCTTCGGCTCGCCCTCGGGATCGAGGAGGCCCGCGCCTACTGGGCCAGCGTGGACCCCTCGGTCCCACCGGGGCAGCGCGCGCTCCAGGCCTTCGAGCAGCGCTGGTTCGGCCCCAAGACGCTCCACCGGGTCCGGACGCTCCTGCCCTACCTCGCCACCCGGTACGACGCCTTCCCGGAGGCGCTCGCGGTCCTGCGCCGCTGGCGCAACATGGAGCCGGCGGCCCGGCAGGTCATCTGCCACTGGCACGTCCAGCTCAGCGACCCCATCTACCGGCGCTTCACCGGCCAGTTCCTGATCGAGCGGCGCGAGCTGAAGGACCCCAAGGTGGATCGCCCCGCGGTCGCGCGCTGGCTCCGGCAGAGCTGGCCCGACCGCTGGTCCGAGGCGACGGTCCTCCAGTTCGCGAGCAAGCTCCTCTCGGCCGCCTCCGAGGCCGGGCTAGTCACGCCGAAGCGCGACCCGCGCGAGCTGCTCTTTCCCAAGGTTCCCGACGTCGCGCTCGCGTACCTCCTGTACCTGCTCCGGGACGTGCGCCACGACGGCTCCAACACCGAGAACCCGTACCTCGAGTCGGTCGGCCTGGGCGGCGGGGTGCTCGATCAGCGGCTCCGCGGCTCACCGAGCGTGACCATCCGCCGGATGGGGGCGCTCGTGGAGCTGGACTGGGCACACGCCAGCCTCGACGATTGGGCGGAGGCGACGCTGTGACGGCGCAAGAGGAGCTCTTCCAGCGCACGACGCTCGACGAGGCGGTGACCGCCTTGAAGAAGGACCTCCTGAGCGACGGCGGGCCGAAGATCAGCACCATCCGCAACTATCGGTTCGCCATCCTCCCCTACAAGCCGACGGAGGAGTTCAAGCTGCGCAGGCTCATCCGCCTGGTCGGCGACGAGCTTCGGGCCGGCGGCTGGAACGTCCTCTACATCTCGCTCCAGAAGCTCCTCCTCGACCGGCTCCGTGCGCTGGGGCCCGAGGTGGTGGCGTCCTACATGGCCCGCGAGAAGCGGCTGCACGGGCGCGGCGCCGACGGACCGGCTCGCGCGCTGGAGGATCTACGAGGGACGATCGGGCGGCTCGTGGACGGCACCGACGGCCTCGCCGCCGACGTGGTCCGCATGATCGGCCAGTTCGCCGACGCCAACCCCGACGAGAAGGACCGGACCGTCGTCTTCGTCGGACGCGCGGGGGCGCTCTACCCGTTCTTCCGGACGTCCGCGCTCCTCAAGAACATCGACCAGAAGACCCGGAACATCCCCGTGATCCTGCTCTACCCGGGGGAGCGGCGCGACACGACGGCCCTCTCCTTCATGGGCGAGCTGCAGCCGGACCGCGACTACCGCCCCCGCATCTACCCGTAACGAGAGAGACGGATGAAGATCCAGGACCTCTTCGTCGCCGACGTCACCCGGGACATCCCGCCGGTCGTCTACTTCCACGAGCAGGCCCCCGCGAAGCTGCGCGACGAGGTCGGCGAGTACATCATCACCGGCGGCTACCCGGAGGGCGATCCGCGCGCGCGGCGGCTCAAGGCCGGCATCCACGAGCAGTTCGTCCATCTCCTCAAGGCGATCACCAAGGAGCTGAACGCCAACGGGGGGCTCGGCCACCCCGCCTCCTGGATCTCCGGCTTCTACGGCTCCGGTAAGTCGAGCTTCGCGAAGCTCCTCGGCCTGTCGCTCGACGGCGCGGTACTGCCCGGTGGAAAGGCTCTGATCGACGCGCTCCTCGCGCGCGACGACTCTCCCCGGCGGCAGGAGTTCGTGGAGGCCTGGAAGGCGCTGCGGGCGAAGGTGGACCCCATCGCCGTCGTCTTCGACATCGGCGGCGTGGCGCGGGATGACGAGCACGTCCACGTGGCCGCGCTCCGGCAGGTGCAGGCGCGGCTCGGCTACTGCACGCGGAGCGCCTACGTCGCTGCCCACGAGCTGAAGCTGGAGCGCGACGGCCACTGGGAGAAGTTCCTCGCCGCCGCCGAGGAGACGCTGAAGAAGCCCTGGTCGAAGGCGCTGAACGATCAGCTCGCCGACGATCACTTCTCGCACGTGCTCCACGTGATGGATCCCGAGCGGTACCAGAACCCGATGGCCTGGCTCGACTCGCGCGCCGGCGCCGTCACCGGCGAGGGGACCTCCGTCCGCGAGGTGGCGGCCGACGTCGAGGCGATGCTCGAGCGGCGCGCGCCCGGGAAGTCGCTCTTCATCGTCGTGGACGAGGTGAGCCAGTACGTCCACCAGGACGAGGACCGGATGGTGAAGCTCCAGTCCTTCGTCTCGGAGCTGGGGCAGCGGCTCAAGGGGCGCGTCTGGCTCTTCGCCACGGGGCAGCAGAAGCTGGAGGACGCCGGCGAGGCGCAGGGGATCGGCAAGCTCAAGGACCGCTTCCCGCCGCAGCTCCGCGTCCACCTCCACCCGAGCAACATCCGCGACGTCGTCCACAAGCGGCTCCTCGCGAAGCGCGGGGATCGCGAGGAGGCGCTGCGCGCCCTCTTCCAGGCGCACCGGTCGGAGCTGCGGCTCCACGGCTACGGCTGCGACGAGATCACCGAGGAGGACTTCGTCGAGGTCTACCCGATGCTCCCGTCGCAGGTGGACCTCCTCATGAAGATCACCTCCAACCTGCGCACCCGGTCGAGCCGCGTGCAGGGGGACGACCACGCGATCCGCGGGCTGCTCCAGCTCCTCGGCGAGCTGTTCCGCGAGCAGAAGCTAGGCGAGCGGGAGGTGGGCGAGCTGGTGACGCTCGACGCCATCTTCGAGGTGCAGCAGACGGCGCTGGAGCCGGACGTCCAGGCGACGCTCGGCAGGATCTTCGACCACCCGGACGTTCGGGACGACGCCCTCGCCCAGCGCGCCGCCCGGGCGGTGGCGCTCCTCGAGCAGATCCAGGAGCAGGACGCGACGACGGTGGAGCTGGTGGCGAAGTGCCTCTACGCGAAGCTGGGGGAGGGGAACCGCGTCCAGGCGGTCGGGCAGGCGCTGGAGCGGCTCCGCGCGGCCAACCTCCTCGGCTACTCGGAGAAGCACGGCTTCAAGATCCAGAGCAGCGCCGGGCAGGAGTGGGAGCGGGAGCGGGACGAGATCGGCATCGCCTCTGAGCAGCTCGCCGAGGTGGTCCGGGAGAAGCTGAAGGAGCTGCTCGCGACCCCCGACCGGCCCCGCTACAAGGGGAACAGCTTCCCGTGGGCGGCGTACTTCTCCGACGGCCACCACTTCAGCGACGAGCGGGTGCAGGGGACGAGCGACAACGCCCCGGTGACGGTGGACTTCCGCTTCTTGAAGTCCCGCGACGCGCGCGCCGACGCCACCTGGGTGCAGCGCTCCGCGCAGGAACCGCTCGACGACCGGCTGCTCTGGGTGGTCGGCGATCCCGGCGCCATCGAGGGGGTCGCGCGGGAGTACGCCCGCTCCGCCCACATGGTGAAGCGCCACGCCGCGCGCCGGCAGACCCTCTCCATGGAGAAGGGGCGGCTCCTGCTGGAGGAGGAGGCGCGCAAGGAGGAGCTGGAGAAGCGGCTCGGCGCCGCCGTCCAGGAGGCCTTCCTCGACGGGAAGCTCTTCTTCCGCGGGCTGACGCTGGAGCCCCGCACGCTCGGCAGCGCCTTCGCCACGGCGCTCGTGGCGGCGGCGCAGCGGATCCTCCCCGACCTCTACCCGCACTTCACCGAGATCGCCGTCACCGAAGCGGAGCTGAACCAGCTCTTCGAGCGGACGCTCTCGGGCCCCTCCACCAAGTTCATGGAGCAGGGACTCGGCATCCTTTCGATGGACGCGGGCCGGTACGTCGTCTCTTGCACCGGCGTCCAGCCGCGGCGGATCCTCGAGTTCATCGAGAAGCAGGGGGGGACGAGCGGCTCCTCGGTCCTCATCCACTTCGGGAGCCCACCCTACGGCTACGCCCCCGACCTCGTCCGCGCCTGCCTCGTCGGCCTCCTGCGGGCGGAGAAGATCAGGATCCGGCCGGACGGGGAGAAGGAGCTGACCTCCATCTCCGACCCCGGCACGCGCGACCTCTTCCGGAAGGACCGGTCGCTGCGGCTCGCCGACCTCTTCCCGGCGAAGGAGGGGGAGATCACGGCGCGCGACCTCGTCGCGATCCGGAGCTTCTTCAAGAAGTCGCTCGACCTCGACCTCCAGCCCGACAAGGACACCTTCCGCGAGACCGCCTTCGCCCAGTTCCCCGGGCGGCGCGATCAGCTCCGCGGCGTGGAGGAGCGCTACAACCGGCTGCCCGGCCGGCCGCCTCTTCCCGACGCGCTCGCCCGGCTCGGCAAGGCGCTGGAGGACTGCGTGCGGTCCCCCCGCGTCGAGGAGACGGTGATCGGACTCAAGCGGAACCTGCCGGCCCTCCAGGATGGGCTGGAGCAGCTCGGCATCTTCCGGAGCGAGCTGACCGACGAGGCCATCGAACAGGTCCAGGCCGCCCACCGCGTCCTGAGCACCGAGCTGGAGCAGCTCCGGCAGGTGGACGGGCTCGGCGGGCTAGATGCGGAGCTCGCGCAGCTCGACGCGCAGCTCGCGGGCAATCGGCCGTGGCGCAGCATCGGCGCCGTCGCCCCCGTCGTCGCGACGCTCCGGGAGCGGTACGTCGAGCAGCGCAGCGCGCTCCTCGGCCGCCAGAACGGCGAGGCCGACGCGGCCCGGAACCGGCTCAAGGGAAGGCAGGGGTTCGAGAAGCTCTCCGCCGATCAGTCGCACAAGGTCCTCCGCCCCTTCACGGCCGCCCTCTTCGACACCACCCCCGACGCGGTGGCTCCCGCGCTGTCGGAGATGCGCGCCGGCTTCCCGCAGCGGCTCGCGGTGGCGGAGGACGCGGCCAACGAGAAGCTGGACGCCTACCTCGCCGAGCTGAACGAGGCGCAGGTGGTCAAGGTGGAGGCGAGCCTGCGCGGGCGGGAGATCAAGAGCCGGGAGGAGCTGAAGAAGCTCTTCGAGGAGCTGGAGGAGCGGATCGGACCGCACCTCGACAAGGGCAGCCGCATCCGGATCGTCTGAACGGACCCTACGGATGGCGACGCTGACTCCAGAAGCCAAGCAGCTCCTCTCGAAGACCGTCCGCGAGCTGCGGGCGCGGCTGCTCCGCGACCTCGGCGACGAGGCGGAGCGGCGCTACCAGCTCAAGCTGGCCCCAGAGAAGGCGAAGCTCTCCGAGGAGGCGCGCAAGCGGCGCGCGCGGCTCGACGGCTGGCTCGACGAGCGGGTCCGGACGGTCGGCGCCAAGAACAAGAAGGAGGAGGCGGTCGCCCGCGAGCGGTTCCTGCTCGACGCGGTCAAGGAGGCCGCCGCCACCGTCCTCAACCGGCTCGTCCTGCTGCGCCACCTGGAGGCGCTCGGGCTCTCCCGCCCGGCGGTGGTGGTCGGCGGCTGGAACTCGGCCGGGTACCGGGAGTTCCGCGAGTTCGCCCCGGCCCTGACCGGACAGGAGGGGGGCGACGGGACGGAGGGGTACGGGACGCTCCTCGGCTGGATCTTCGACGAGCTGGCGCTCGACATGCCGGGGCTCTACGGCGACGTCGGCCTCACGCGCCTCTTCCCGGTCCCCCCCGCGACGCTGCGCGAGGTTGTCGAGAAGCTCGACCAGCCGGAGCTGGAGTCGGCCTGGACCGACGACACGACGCTGGGCTGGGTCTACCAGTACTGGAACGACCCGGAGCGCGAGGCGCTCGACGCCAAGCTGAACGACGGCGGCAAGATCGAGCCGCACGAGATCGCCTCCAAGACGCAGATGTTCACCGAGCGGTACATGGTCGAGTGGCTGCTCCAGAACAGCCTCGGCCTGACGTGGCTCTGTATGTGCCGGAAGCACGGCTGGACCCCCGACGCCGACCGGGTCCTGCCGCTCCTCGACGCGCGGCGCGCCGACTGGCGCAAGCAGCGCGACGCGGGCGAGGTCGCGCTCGACGCGCTGATGCCGATCGAGGGCGAGCTGGAGGAGCACTGGAAGTACTACGTCCCCCAGCCGATCCCCGACGACGCGGTGGCGAGCGCGCCCGATTCGATTCGGACGCTGAGGCTCCTCGACCCGGCCTGCGGCTCCGGCCACTTCCTGGTCATCGCCTTCGATCTCCTCGCCGCGATGTACCGCGAGGAGGCGCGCCACCGGGGCGAGACCACTTCCGACCGCGAGATCGCCGAGTCGATCCTCGAGAACAACCTCCACGGCATCGACATCGACCCCCGCGCCGTCCAGATCGCGGCGGCGGCGGTGGTGCTCAAGGCGAAGCGGCTGGCGCCCGACTCGCGGCCGAAGCGGGTCAACCTGGTCGCGCCGGTCCTCCGGCTCGGCAACCTCCCCTCAGACGACCCGGCCCTCGTCCGGCTCCGCCACGACCTCAAGACCGAGGCCGGGATCCCGGAGGAGCTGACCGACCGGTTGGTGAAGGCGCTGGCCGGAGTCGATCACCTCGGGTCGCTCTTGAAGGTCGACGCCGCCATCGACGACGCGATCCGGGAGCAGGAGATCGCAGATCGGGCCGGCGCACAGGGCGACCTGCTCCGGCCGGCGCGGGTTGGGACCTTCCGTGCGGGTGACCGGCTTGTGGAGATCCGGGCGACGCTCCTCTTCCGCCTCGAAGCGTTCCTCGCGCACCACGCGGGGGAGGAGGACCTGGGGCTCAGGCTCGACGGCGAGCAGTTGGCGGCCGGGGTTCGGTTCGTTCGGATGGCGAAGGAGGGGACGTACGACGTCGTCGTGGGGAATCCGCCGTACCAGGGTACGGGAAAGATGGAGGACACGAAGTACATCACCGCCACGTACCCGCGCGGGAAGGCTGACCTGTATGGCGCGTTCATAGAGCGTGCACTGGCCATGGTTCGCGAGGGTGGCTACTCGGCTCTTCTGACCATGCGTGGGTGGATGTTCGTGGGGCAGTACCGCGAATTGCGGGACCTCATACTTGGGACGTTCAGACTCCGAACCCTGGGCGACGTAGACCGTGGCGCGTTTGAAGATGTTCCCGATGAGGTCTTGGCGACGACCATGGCCGTGGTGGGCCGGTACCCTCCTTGCGTTGACGCGGCGGTCGCGCTGCAGCCCACGCCTCTTTCGGACCATTCGCGCGACGCGGGACGGACGAGACGAAAGCGTGCCGCGCTCTTGTCCCAGGTTGGCCGCATCGAATTCGTCCCCGCGACATTCAAGCTGATCGCCGGCTCCCCCCTCGTCTACTGGTGGGACTCTGAATTCCTTGCCAAATACGCGCGCGCTCCAAAGGTGGCCGACGTCGCCGCGGTTCGCCAGGGTCTGTGTACGGGGAACAACACGCGGGTGCTGAGAAGACCCTGGGAAATCGCATCAAGGCGCATTGGGCTGCAGAAGGTCGGCGATGCGCCGCTTGGCAACCGACGGTTCGGGTGGGTCCCATTCCTGAAGGGTGGCGAGGGTCGAGCTTGGCTGGAGCCGCTCTCCGAAGTGGTCAACTGGAGATTCGCGGGTGCCGAGGTGAAGTTGATGACTGTCGATGGCCGGCAAGCATCCCGGCCGCAAAACGAGGGCTACTACTTCGGCGGAGGCGTCGCCTTCACGACCATTGGCGTGCACTTCGCCGCACGCCTGCATCGATATCAGAGCATCTTCGGTGACATGGGCCGGACGGTGTTCAGCGATGACCCGCACGCCATTTGTGCTGGGATGAATCGTGCGGTCGCGAAACACATTGTGTCCTCGCTTGCGCCCGGCATTCACTTCGCGGTTTCAGACATCGAGCGACTGGCGCTGTTCCCCCTCGAGCGGGCCGATGAAGTCTTCTCGACGGTGGACCTTGCGTTCGGAGTGCATGAGGCTGGCCGAGAAGCATCGGTCGAGTTTGGGCGTCCCAGCGCATCTCCTTGGCGTTACGCCCAGGACTGGGCTCAGCGCGCCGTAGACCGCCCCGTCGGCGAACCGCTCCCCCCGTACGAGCCCGAGTACGGCCCTCCCGCCCCCGCAGCCTTCGTCTCCTTCGCGGTCGGCGTCGCCCTCGGCCGCTTCGGCGCCAGCGGCGAAGGAATCCTCTCCGACCCCCCGAAGTCCGCCCTCCCCGCCGGCATCCTCTACGTCTCCGCGGCCTCCGAGCACGACTCCCTCGCCCACCCCGCCTGCGCCCCGCTCCACGCCGCCTGGGCTGAGCACGGTAAGGCCGTCGGCGACGGCGACGACCTCCGGACCTGGCTCCGGACCGGCTTCTTCAAGCACCACAAGACGGTCTACGAGAACCGCCCCATCTACTTCCCGCTCTCCTCCGCGAAGAAGTCCTTCATCGCCTGGGTCTCGATCCACCGCTGGGCGCCCAACACGCTGACGACCCTCCTCGCCGATCACCTGGTCCCGGAGAAGCGCCGCCTCGAAGGGGAGCTGGACGACCTGCGCAAGGCGAAGACCCAGGGCAGCAAGGGGAAGGGCGGCGCCGAGAAGCGGTTCGCCGACGTCCAGAAGCTCCACGAGGAGCTGACCGCTTTCATCGAGCTGGTGGAGCAGTGCGCCGAGCGCGGCCCGCCCCCGACGGCGCCCGACGAGACGAAGCGCGAGCAGGACGCCCGCTACGAGATGGATCTCGACGACGGCGTGATGGTGAACAGCTCGGCGCTATGGCCGTTGCTTGACCCGCAGTGGAAGGACCCGAAGAAGTGGTGGAAGGAGCTTTCGACCGCGAAGGGGAAGAAGGACTACGACTGGGCCCACCTCGCGAAGCGCTACTTCCCAAAGCGGGTCGAGGCGAAGTGCGTGGACGACCCGTCGCTCGCCGTCGCCCACGGCTGCTTCTGGCGGCTCCACCCGGCGAAGGCCTGGGCGTGGGAGCTGAGGCTCCAGGACGAGATCCGGCCCGACTTCACGATCGACGAAGTTGGCGACGAGGCCGGCTCCGACGCGGCCAGGAAGAAGTTCCTGAAGGAGCACGCCAAGGAGGCGAAGGAGGCGGAGGCCAAGGAGCAGCAGCGGCGCGAGCGGAAGGCTCGGAAGGCGGGGGAGGAGGAGGAGGGGAACCTCGAGCTACCCCTCGCGGCGGAGGGGGGCGATGAGGGCGACGAGGAGCGGTGAGGGGGCACCGGTACACTCCGTGCGGCGTACTTCCCGCCTCCGGGGAACTACGGCGCGTCGAGTACACGTGGCGCACTCCGACGGCGGCACCTGCCCGACTCCAACTAGTCCTGTAGATACGGTTGGTTATGCCGTCACTTCTTGTAAGGTAACGGAGATTACCTTAATGCAGTTGACGGACAAGTGCACAGGCGTCCACTTTTGTGTAAACTTGGGCTGAACCACGGAGGACGCCATGGCGCTTCCCGCATTCGACAGGCCCAGGTTCTCACCCGCAGAAGAGCTGCGCGCGCTCACCGGCCTCACGGCGCAGCGGCTCGCGGAGCTGTTCGGCGTGTCGCGCACCGCCTACTACAAGTGGATGGAGGGCGCGACGCCGCGCGACGCGAGGTACGACCACCTGCTCCAGGTGCTCTCTCAGGTCCGAGACGCCAGCGCGCGGGTCGGTGGCGTGGAGGACTTCGCCGCCTGGCTGCGGACCCCGGTGTCGCCGGGGGGGAAGACGCCGCTCGACTACCTGCGGGCGCGGC
>JBAVTL010000528.1:0-3338 GCA_049696175.1 Anaeromyxobacteraceae bacterium | reverse complement strand
GTTCGACGGCGCCGCGCGGGTCGCGCACGGCTCCGCCCGCACGCTCCGCGTCGACATCACCAAGCTCGATCGGATGCTCAACCTCGCGGGCGAGATCGCCATCGCGCGCGGACGGCTGGCCGAGACGCTCGAGCGGCGCGCCGACCTCTCCCAGGAGGAGATCCTCGAGTCGCACCGCGAGACGGACCGGCTCTTCTTCGACCTCCAGGAGCTGATCATGAAGGCCCGGATGGTCCCCATCGGGCCCACGTTCCACCAGCACGCCCGGACCGTGCGCGACGTCGCCCAGTCCGGCGGGAAGCGCTGCGACCTCCGGGTCGAGGGCGAGGACGTCGAGGTGGACACCGCGGTCATCGAGCACATCAGGGATCCGCTCGTCCACATGGTCCGCAACGCCATCGACCATGGCATCGAGGCCCCCGACGTGCGCCTCGCGGCCGGCAAGCCCGCGCAGGGGTTGCTGGTGCTCCGCGCGTTCCACGAAGCCGGGAGCATGGTGATCCAGGTGGAGGACGACGGGAAGGGGCTCGACCGTGGCCGGATCGCCGCGAAGGCCGCGGCGCTCGGCCTGGTGGCGGACGCGGCCCGCATGACCGACGAGGAGATGGCGCGGGTGATCTTCGAGCCGGGCTTCTCCACCAGCGAGCGGGTGACCGACATCAGCGGACGCGGCGTCGGCATGGACGTCGTCCGGCGGAACGTCGAGGCGCTGCGCGGGCAGGTGGCGGTCGCCTCGAAGCCCGGCCGCGGGACGCTCGTCACGGTGAAGGTGCCGCTCACGCTGGCCATCATCCAGGGCTTCCGGGTCGAGGTGGGCGAGGAGACCTTCATCCTCCCGCTCGACTCGGTGGTCGAGTGCCTCGCGCTCCCGCCCGATGAGGCCGGCGGGAGCACCGCCCTCGGTGTGACCAACGTGCGTGGCATCCCGCTCCCCTGGCTGCGGCTGCGCAACCAGTTCACCCTGGAGGGGGGCAACCCCGGGCGCGAGAACGTGGTCGTCGTCCAGAACGGCAACGAGATGGCGGGGGTGGTGGTCGATCGGCTGGTGGGCGAGAGCCAGACCGTGATCAAGCCGCTCGGCTCCATGTTCAAGAACATCCCCGGCGTCTCGGGCTCCTCGATCCTGGGGAACGGGCGGGTCGCGCTGATCCTCGACGTCCCGGGGCTCCTGCGCGAGACCTTGAAGCGGGCGGCCGCCGAGGCGGTCTGATCGCTTGGCGATGGAGGGGGGGGAGATGGAGAGGACGAAGCCCGCAGCGCGAGGCCTCGGGGACGCGTTCGCCGCGGCGGCCGAGGCCCACCGCGCGCTCACGCACATCTCAGATGCCGACTTCGCGAAGTACCAGGCGCTCGTCAACCGCGAGGCGGGGATCTGGCTCGCCCCCGTGAAGAAGGCGCTGCTCGTCGGGAGGCTCGCGCGGCGACTGCGCGAGCTCGCCATCCACACCTACGCCGACTACTACGAGCGCGTGATGGAGGATCCGGCCGAGCGGACGAAGATGGTCGACGCGATCTGCACCAACGAGACCCACTTCTTCCGCGAGCCGCGCCACTGGGAGTTCCTCGCCGAGACGATCTACCCGGCCTGGCAGGCGCAGGCGGACGCCGGCAAGCGCGAGCGGAAGGTGCGGGTCTGGAGCGCGGCCTGCTCGTCGGGCGAGGAGCCGTACTCCCTCGCGATGTCGCTGCTCACCGCCTTCCCCGCCGGCTGGTCGCTGGAGGTGCTGGCCACCGACCTCTCCACCAAGATCCTCGATCGCGCTCGCGCGGCGACGTGGCCCATCGCCAAGGCGGCGGAGATCCCGGAGGCGTACCTCAAGGCCTTCATGCTCAAGGGGTTCGGGGACTACGCAGGGACGATGCGCGCAGGCCCCGAGATCCGCTCGCTCATCCGGTTCGAGCGGTTCAACCTCAACGGCGACGAGTGGCCGCCCGCGCACAGCTTCGACCTGGTCTTCTGCAGGAACGTCCTCATCTACTTCGACCGCGCCACGAAGGAGCGGGTGGTCTCGCGGCTGCTCGATCGGCTGTCCCCGACGGGCAACCTGTTCCTCGGTCACGCCGAGAGCCTCGGCGGCTTCACTGACCGTGTGCACAGCCTGATCCCGACGGTCTACGCGCTCGGCGCCCCTACCCGCGGCGGGCGGCCGCGCTGACGAGGAGCCCCTTGGCCATCAACGTCCTCGTGGTCGACGACTCGGCGGTGGTCCGCACGGCCATGAGCCAGATCCTCGGGCGCGTGGGGATGTACGTGGAGACGGCGCCAGACCCCATCATCGCGCTGGAGAAGCTCAAGAAGCACCGGCCTGACGTCATCCTCCTCGACATCGAGATGCCGCGGATGGACGGCCTCACCTTCCTCCGGAAGGTGATGAACAGCGACCCGATCCCCGTGGTGGTCTGCTCGGGGCTCGCCGGCCCGGGCACCGAGGTCGCGCTCCACGCCCTCGAGGAGGGCGCGGTCGAGATCGTGACCAAGCCGCGGCTCGGGCTGAAGGGCTTCCTCGAGGAGTCGGCCACGCGGATAGTCCACGCGGTCCGGGCCGCGGCGCAGGCCCGCGTCCGGCCCCGGCTGCACCTCCCCGTGGTCGCCAGGCTGCAGGCGGACGCAGTGCTCCCGCCCCGGAAGTACGCCATCCGGGAGACGACCCACAAGGTCGTCGTGATCGGCGCCTCCACCGGCGGCACCGAGGCGCTGCGGGAGTTCCTGCAGGTGATGCCCCCCGACGCGCCCGGCATCGCCATCGTGCAGCACATGCCCGAGGTCTTCACGGCGCAGTTCGCCAAGCGGCTCGACGAAATCTGCAGGATCGAGGTGAAGGAGGCGGAGACGAACGACCGGCTCGTGTCGGGGCGCGCGCTCATCGCCCCCGGCAACCACCACCTCGCCGTCCGCCGCTCCGGCGCCCTCTACTTCGTGGACGTCCTGGACGGGCCGCCGGTGAAGCTCCACCGGCCCAGCGTGGAGGTCCTGTTCCGCTCGGCGGCGCAGGCGGCCGGCAAGAACGCCGTCGGCGTCATCATGACGGGGATGGGGGACGACGGCGCGGACGCGATGGTCGAGCTCCGGCAGGCCGGGGCGCACACCATCGCGCAGGACGAGTCCACCTGCGTGGTCTTCGGGATGCCGAAGGAGGCGATCGAGCGGGGCGGCGTGGACGAGATCCTGCCGCTGCCGAGGATCGCCGGCGCGGTGTTGAAGTGGACGAGCTAGGCGCGCACTTCCCCGGAGTGACGTCGCCAGGAGCGACATGATCCAGATCGCCGTCCCACTCGCCCTCGCCGCCGCGCTCGGCTCGCTGCCGGCGACCGGCGTCTCCGCGGCGCGACCCTCGCTG
>JBAVTL010000527.1:0-7953 GCA_049696175.1 Anaeromyxobacteraceae bacterium | reverse complement strand
GATCTTCGGCTGGACGAAGACCGTCGCGAGCTTCAGGAAGACCCGATTCAGAGGGCAGGCGCGCACGCAGCTCGCCGCCCACCTCGTCGCCGCCGCCTACAACCTGCTCCGGATCTCGAAGCTGATGCCCGCGTAGCCGTGGCGCCCCATCACCCTGGCCCTCTCCCCCGGTGGGGGAGAGGGGAGGTTGACTTGCGGAGCACTCGTCGAGCCTCGGGGCTGGTTCTTCAACACCCTGCTAGGTCCGCCCGACCCCGAAGTACTCGAAGCCCTGCTCGCGCGCCTTCCTGGCGTCCCACACGTTGCGCCCGTCGAAGAGGACGCGCCCCTTCATCGCGGCGGCGAGCTTCGCCCAGTCGGGCTGCCTGAACTCGCTCCACTCGGTGACGAGGAAGAGGGCGTCGGCCCCGGCGGCGGCCTCGTAGGGCGTCTCCACCAGCTCCACGCGCCCCTTGAAGATCCCGTCGGCCACCTCGCGCGCCACGGGATCGAACGCGCGGACCGTCGCGCCGTTCCCGACGAGCCCCTCGATGACGGCGAGCGCCGGCGCCTCGCGCATGTCGTCGGTCTTGGGCTTGAACGCCAGCCCCCAGACGCCGAAGGTCTTGCCGGAGAGCGAGCCGAACCGCTTCATCGCCTTCTCGACGAGCGACCGCTTCTGCCGCTCGTTCACCCGCTCGACCGCCCGCAGGAGGTCGAAGTCGAGCCCGAGGTGGCGCGCGGTGGTCATGAGGGCGCGGACGTCCTTCGGGAAACAGCTCCCCCCGAAGCCGATCCCCGGGAAGAGGAAGGGGTGGCCGATCCGCTGGTCGGAGCCGACGCCGCGGCGGACGGCGTCCACGTCGGCGCCGAGCTTGTCGCAGAGGGCGGCGACCTCGTTCATGAAGGAGATGCGCGTCGCCAGCATCGCGTTGGCGGCGTACTTCGTCAGCTCGGCGGAGCGCAGGTCCATGAAGAGGACGGGCTGCTCGGCGCGCACGAAGGGGGCGTAGAGCTCGGCCATCACCGCCCGCGCGCGGTCCGAGGCGCAGCCGACGACGACGCGGTCAGGCCGCATGAAGTCGTCGATCGCGGCCCCCTCCTTGAGGAACTCGGGGTTGGAGACGACGTCGAAGAGGGCGCCGGGGTTGGCCTTCCGGATCGCCTCCGCCACCTGCTCGGCGCTGCCTACGGGGACGGTGCTCTTGTTGACCACCACCACGTAGCGCCCCGGCTCGATGGCGCGCGCGAGCTGCTCGGCTGCCGTCAGGACGTAGGAGAGGTCGGCGTCGCCGTGCTCGCCGGGCGGCGTCCCGACGGCGATGAACGCGACGTCGGTCCCCACCATCGCCTCCGCGGTGGAGGTGGTGAAGTCGAGCCGCCGCTCCCTCGCGTTCCGCCGGACCAGCTCCTCGAGCCCCGGCTCGTAGATGGGGATGCCGCCGCCGCGCAGCCGCTCGATCTTCTTCGGGTCGAGGTCCACGCAGGTGACGCGCTGGCCAGCCTCGGCGAAGCAGGTGCCGGTGACCAGACCCACGTAGCCCGTTCCGATGACCGCGAGCTTCACGGCGCCCCCTCACCCTGGCCCTCTCCCCCGGTGGGGGAGAGGGGAGGACGCCGAATGGCGTCGATGACCGCGAGCTTCATCGCTTTGGCTCCATCACCGCGATGAGCGACAGCGGTGGGAAGGGGAGGAACCTGTCGATCCGCCGGAAGAGCGGCGTCAGGAGGTTGAGCGTCCAGATCTGGAAGAGGCCGAAGCCGCGGCGGCGCAGCACCTTGCCGTTGAGCCACCAGGCCGGCGTCCCGATCCGGTTGAAGGTGTGGAGCGCCTTCACCTCGAAGCCGGCCGCCGCCGCGACGGCGCGGAGCGACTCCTCGGTGTAGCGGCGCCGGTGGCCGAGCACCTCGTCGAGCGTGCCCATGAGGCCAGGGCCGCGCGGGACGAGGACCAGGGCGTGGCCGCCGGGCCTGAGGACGGAGCGGATGTTCTCGAGCGAGCCCGTGTCGTCGTCGACGTGCTCGAGGACGTTGAGGCAGATGACGGTGTCGAAGTCGGCGCCGTCCTTCGGGAAGGTGTCGCGGCGGGTCACGTCGGTGTGCAGCACGTCGAGGTAGGGGCGGTCCGGCCGCAGGCTGCCGAGCGTCGAGACGTAGAGCGGGTTGATGTCGGAGGCGACGTACCGGTCGCGGGGCACGAGCTCGCGCGTCAGGTTGCCGGTGCCGCTGCCGATCTCCAGGACGCGCTGGCCGCAGAGGGGGCGGATGGTGTCGGCCATCCAGGCGTTGAAGCGGGGGGCGCGCGCGAGCCGGCCGAGGATCTCGGAGCCGTAGGCGTCCTTCGCGAAGATCCGGTCGGAGACCCAGAAGCGGAGGATGGCGCCGAGGGCGAGGAAGCCGTCCTTCAGCCCGATCTTCTTCCCCTCCTGGTAGGTCCGCCCGGAGTAGCTGATGGGGACCTCGAAGATCCGCGCCTCGCGCTTCGCGAGCTTGATCGTCAGCTCCGGCTCGAGCCGGAAGTCGTTGGAGACGATCGGGATCGACTTGAAGAGGTCGGTCCGGACGGCCTTGTAGCAGGTCTCCATGTCGGTGAGGTTCACGTTGCTCACGAGGTTGCAGAGGAACGTGAGGAGCCTGTTCCCCAGCTCGTGACGGAAGAGGAGCGCACGGCGCGAGGCGCCGCCGGCGAAGCGCGAGCCGAAGACGGCGTCGGCGTCGTCCTCCACGAAGACCTGGACGATCCGGGCGATGTCCTTCGGGTGGTACTCGAGGTCGGCGTCGTGGATGATCGTGATGGCGGCGTCGGCGTGGGCGAGCCCCGTCTGGATCGCCGCCCCCTTGCCGCCGTTGCGGGCGTGGCGCAGGAAGAGCCAGTCGATCTTCCCCTTCCGGCCGCGCCCGCGCTCGGCGGAGGGAGGCAGCGCGCCCGACGTCGCGCGCGGCGAGTGGGGGGAGGGGGGCGCGAGCGCGATGCCGCGCTCGGCGGCGAAGGCGGCCAGGACCTCGGGGCTGCGGTCCTTAGACGAGTCGTCGATGACGATGACCTGGAGCCGCTCCAGGAGCGGGCTCGCCTCGAGCACCTCCAGCCTGGCCAGCGAGGTCGCGACGAGGTGCTGCTCGTTGTAGACGGGGACGAGGACGGTGAGGGAGGTCATGGCGGCTCGCTGGTTCTACCAGAACCGGGCGAGCCGATGGTCACCCGTGACGGCTCGAGCGCTGGGGGTCGTTGTCGCGGATCGCCGCTGCGCCTATGCTTGGTCAATGGAGCGCGACACCGCACCGGCCATGGTCGCCCGCTACGACGCGATGGTCGGCGGGCTCTCCGGGGCGCGGAAGCTGGAGATCGTGGCCCAGCTCACGCTCGGCACGCGGGCCCTGGCCGAGGCGGGGCTGCGGAGCCGGCACCCGGGCGAGAACGACGACGAGATCCGTTGCCGGCTCACGGCGCTGCTCTATGGCCGGGCGGCGGCCGAGCGGGTCTTCGGGCGCGTCCCTGACGACGTGCGCTGAGAGTCAATAGATCCCCTCACCGGGCCCGAGGCGCCAACTTGGACGTCGTCGACATCACGCTCCTCGTGACCCGGGCGCTAGAGCGCTGCGGCGTCGCGTACTTCCTCGGCGGGTCGCTCGCCAGCTCGTTCCAGGGTGAGCCGAGGGCGACGAACGACGTGGACCTCGTGGTCGACCTCCCGCCGGACCGCGTCGGTGAGTTCGTCGCCGCGCTCGGTCCCGATTTCGACGTGGACGCGGACGCGCTCGCGCGCGCGGCGAGGGAGCGCGGCTCCTGGAACGTCATCTACATCCCTGCCGTGACCAAGATCGATCTCTTCGTCTTGAAGGAGGCGCCCTTCGACCAGGCCGAGTTCGGCCGACGTCGTCGCATCGACGTGCGTCCCGGCGCGAGCCTCTTCATCAAGAGCCCCGAGGACTCGGTGCTTCGCAAGCTGCTCTGGTACCGCGCCGGTGGCGGGGTCTCCGACCGGCAGTGGCGGGACGTCGTCCAGGTGCTCCGCCAGTCGCGTGCGGTGATCGACGAGGGCTACCTCGACGCGTGGGCGGCCAGGCTGGCGCTCGAAGCGCTGCTCACCCGGGCGAGGGCCGACGCGGCGCGCGCTTGAGGGCGACGCGGCCGCGGCCGGATCACCCGTGACGGCTCACCGCGGGGCCGGCGCCGGCGCGCTGCTCGCGGGCAGCCAGCTCCACGTCGGCGTCCATCATGAGCTTCACGAGCTCCTTGAAGCTGGTCCGCACCTTCCAGCCGAGCTGCTTCGCGGCCTTGGACGGATCGCCGAGCAGGTAGTCCACCTCGGTGGGGCGGAAGTAGCGCGGATCGATCTCGACGAACTCCCGGTAGTCGAGCCCGACGTGGCCGAAGGCCGCCTCGCACAGCTCGCGGACCGAGTGGGCCTCGCCGGTGGCGACGACGTAGTCGTCCCCCTTCGGCTGCTGGAGCATGAGCCACATCGCCTCGACGAAGTCCTTCGCGTAGCCCCAGTCGCGCTTCGCCTCCAGGTTGCCGAGGTAGAGCTTCTGCTGAAGCCCCAGCTTGATGCGGCTCGCGGCGCGCGTCACCTTCCGTGTGACGAACGTCTCGCCGCGACGGGGGGACTCGTGGTTGAAGAGGATCCCGTTCGAGACGTGCATCCCGTAGGCCTCGCGGTAGTTCACGCCCATCCAGTAGGCGTAGACCTTGGCGGCGCCGTACGGGCTGCGCGGGTAGAAGACGGTCCGCTCGCTCTGCGGCGGCGGCGACGCGCCGAACATCTCGGAGGACGAGGCCTGGTAGATGCGCGTGTCCAGGTCCAGCTCGCGCGCGGCCTCGAGCAGCCGGGTGGCGCCGAGGCCGGTCACCTCGCCGGTGTACTCCGGCACGTCAAAGGAGACCTTCACGTGGCTCTGCGCGCCGAGGTTGTAGATCTCGTCGGGGCGGAGCTTCTTCAGGAGGTAGTTGAGCGACGAGGCGTCGTTCAGGTCGCCGTAGTGCAGGAAGAGCCGGCAGTCCGGCGTGTGCGGGTCCTGGTAGATGTGGTCGATCCGCATCGTGTTGAAGGAGGAGGAGCGGCGGATGATGCCGTGCACCTCGTACCCCTTCTCGAGGAGCAGCTCCGCGAGGTAGCTGCCGTCCTGCCCGGTGATGCCGGTGATGAGTGCCTTCTTCATGTCAAAAGGTCCTCCCCTCTCCCCCACCGGGGGAGAGGGTCAGGGTGAGGGGGCTCACGCCCTGTTCTTTTCGTACCACTCGACGGTTTCGCGGAGACCCTCTTCGAACGAGATACGGGCTTTCCACCCAAATTCACGCAGCGCCTTCGACGTGTCGAGCATCCGTCGCGGTTGGCCGTCGGGCTTCGTCGTGTCCCAGACGATCTCGCCCTCGAAGCGGCAGGCCTTCGCGACGAGCGGGACGAGGTCCTTGATCAGGATCTCGAAGCCGGCCCCCAGGTTCACCGCCTCGGACTTGTCATATCGTTCGCAGGCATCTGCGATGCCTGCCGCGCAGTCCCGCGCGTGGAGGAACTCGCGCGAGGCGGCGCCGGTCCCCCAGACCACCACCTGCCTGTCGCCCCGCTCACGCGCCTCGACGCACTTGCGGACGAGCGCCGGGATGACGTGCGAGGAGTGCAGGTCGAAGTTGTCGCGCGGGCCGTAGAGGTTGACGGGGAAGAGGACGACCGAGTCGAAGCCGTACTGCTGCCGGTAGGCCGCGCTCTGGACGAGGAGCGCCTTCTTGGCGATGCCGTACGGCGCGTTGGTCTCCTCGGGGTAGCCGTTCCAGAGGTCGGCCTCCTTGAAGGGGACCGGGCAGAACTTGGGGTAGGCGCAGATGGTGCCGAGGGCGACCAGCTTCTTCAGCCCGACCTGGCGCCCGACCTCGATGAGCTGAACGCCCATCATGAGGTTGTCGTAGAAGAACTTCCCCGGGTTGTCGCGGTTGGCGCCGATGCCGCCGACCTTGGCCGCGAGGTGGATCACGAGCGTCGGCCTCGCGTCGCGGTAGAGCCGCCTCACCGCCTCCATCTCGACGAGGTCGTACTCGCTGGAGCGCGGGACGAAGAGCTCCTTCGCGCCGCGCGCTCGAAGCTCGTCGAGGAGGAAGGAGCCTAGGAACCCGGCGCCGCCGGTGACGACGATCCGCTCGGAGGGCCAGTGGATGGTCATTGCGGGCGTGAAGCTACCTGCACCCACGCCCGGGATCCAGCGTCAGGGCGCGACGAAGCCGGGGAGCTTCTGCAGGGCCTGGTCGAAGGTGGCGACGGCCTCGCAGCCGGCGGCGCGTGCGGTCGCCGCGATGAGGTGGTCGGCGAAGCCGCCATCGCCGCGCGCGTGGGCGGCGATGGCGTCGCCGACGGCGTCGGGATCGCGAAAGATCAGCTCGTCCACCTCCGTGAGCGCCGAGATGGCGGTGACGACTCCGGCGCGGTCGAGCCCGTAGGAGGCCCGTAGGACCCAGGCGAGTTCGCAGAGCACGATGTCCGGCACGAAGAGCCGCTCGCCGGACGCGCGCGCGCGCTCGAGGAGACGGACCGCCTGCTCCGTCTGCCCGGGATCGTCCGCGACCGCGATGCGGACCAGGACGTTGGTGTCGAGCGCGATCACTCCCCTGGCTCCCGCTTACCGAGGAAGCGGTCCACGGCCGCGCGCTGGATCGCCTCGTCCATCTCCTCGACCGTCACCGGGGTCGTCCGCTTCACGAGGTGCTTCATGAAGCCGACCATGTCTAGCAGGCTCCGGTTCTGGGCGCGGAGGTGCACACTCCCGTCAGCGTCCACCCAGAAGTGGAGCCGGTCTCCCGTCTTGAGCCGCAGGCGATCCCGAATCTCCTTTGGGATGGTCACCTGTCCCTTTGACGTCAGCGTCGCGGTCGGCATCGCCTTACCTCCAGCCCCTGTCCTTACATCATCGTAAGGAGATGCAGAGGCGGACACAAGGGTCGACGGTTCGGCGCACATCCGACCGTGGAGTGCACTCAGGGGGCCGTGCGCAAGTCTGTGAAAATACAGGCCAGTGGAGTCAGTCAGCGGACGTACCGCGCCCGCTCGGCCCTACTCCGACTCACCGCCTCCGCAGCTGGGTCTCGAGCGCCGCCGCCTTCAGCTTCGCGACCCGCTCGTCGTAGGCCCCAGGCTTCGCCTTCGGCTGGCGCCCGGCCCGCTCCAGGGCGTCCACCGCGAGGTCGAAGCGGCCGACGTTGGCGGCATACGCCGAGACCGTCTCCAGCGCCCCCACGCTCTCCCGGTCGGTCTCCGCTGCGTCCTGCGCTGTCGCGAGCGCCTCCGCCACGCGCCCCTGGTCGAAGAAGCTCCGCGCGATGAGGAGCTTCTTGCCAGCCAGCTCCGGCCCCTCGCGCGCGACGATCTGCTCGAAGACGACGCGTGCTTGCGACGGGCGCCTCGCGGTGAGGTGGCGCACGCCGAGCGGCACGAGGACGGCCCCCTTGCCCGGCAGCCGCGCGGCACCCTTCTCCAGCTCGGCGATCGCGGCGGCGCCATCCTTCTGCGCGTCCAGCGCCTGCGCGGCGACGACCCAGCCGGCCGGGTTCTCGGGCGCGACCCGCTGCAGCTCGCGGGCGAGCTTCAGCGCCTCCGGCGGGTCCTCGAGCTGGAGCGTGACTCGGGCGAGCCCCGCGAGCGCGCGGGGATCGAGGAACCCCTCCCACGCGCGCTTCCACGCCTCCTTCGCCTCCAGCGGCCGCTTCGAGAGGAGCTGGGCGGCCGTGATGAGGCCGTCCACCGTCTCGGGCGCGACCTCCAGGAGCTCCCCCGGCTCCGGGAAGCGGCGCAGCGCCTCGCCGAGCGAGTCGCGGTCGCCGTAGAGGAAGGCGAGCCGGTACTCGCGCTTCGCGAGCGCCGGCTTCCCGCCCGCGGCGAGGCAGCGCGCGGCGTAGCGGTGCGGCTCCGGCGCGGTCGGGTTGCGCGTCATCGCGCGGACGAGCCACGGCAGCCCCTCCCCACACTTGCCGGCCGCGACGATCCGGAC
>JBAVTL010000526.1:0-8063 GCA_049696175.1 Anaeromyxobacteraceae bacterium | reverse complement strand
ACACGAAGGCGTGCACGCGGCGGGGGCGGATGGCTTTGGTGCGCATCCCGCCACCATGATCCCAAGCCCGCGGAACTTCTACCACTCAGCCCATCCCATGAACGTGGGAATGAGGGGATCGGTCAGCTGACCGCCGGCAACGAGCGAGTCACCACGCCCGCCGTCATCGACGAGATCAAGAACGGCGTCGCGGCGTTTCCAGAGTTGCAGGACGTTCTCGACCTCGCGTGGCTGCGGGTCGAGCACGCCGACAGTCTCGACCAACTGCGGCTGTTCGCGAAGTACGCAGCGCGTCTCGGTTCCGATGTCCACGACATCGGCGAGGCCTCGGTGCTCGCCTGGGCTGAAGCGCACGGCGCGATCGCCTTCACGGATGACGAGGCTGCAGTTCTGGCAGGGCGTGACGAGGGCGTGGAAGTCCGCCGCACGCTCGCGGTCGTAGCGCGCGGGATCCGGCAGGGCGTGCTCACCGACGTCGAGGCAGATCGGCTCGTGGACGATCTCCTGCGCGGAGGCGGGCGGTTTCCATTCGGCTCGGGGGAGTTCGTACGCTGGGCGCGAGAGCAGGGGATCCTCTAGCGGGTTGTTCGGCGACCTTCCTCTGTCCGCCATTCCCCTATGATGACGGGCATGCCGAACCCCATCGAAGTTCTCCAGTCCGAGGCGCAGCCATGCGCGCGTTGCCATGACGCGGCGCTGCTCTTCGTCGAGGGGGGCCAGCGCGCTTACCCGCTGTTCCAGAGGAACCCACCGTGGCCGGTTCGCGTGATGGTGGTGGGCGAGGCGCCGAACTTCGGTGACTCGTTCGATCCCGCGAAGGGACGCCTGACGCTCGAGCCGGAGACCGACCCGAGCGGCGCGTTCATGTTCGAGCTCCTGGCCTCGGTCGGCTTGCGCCCCGAGCAGGTCTTGTTCACGAACTCGGTTCTGTGTCTGCCGGCGAGGAACGGGGACGGGAAACACCCCGTCTCGGCACGCCAACAGGACCTGTGCGCCGACTGGCTCAGCCGCTTCATCGACGTGGCGGACCCCGAGGTGGTCGTCGCGTTCGGCGGAAAGGCCCTGGACGCGCTCGGCCGACTCGAGCGGCATGGTCTCACGCTCAGCGAGAGCGCGGGGAAGCTCCACCCCTGGCGGGGGCGCCGCCTTCTGGCCCTCTATCACCCCGGTAGGCTCGGCCGCGTCACCCGACCCGAGGCGGCGCAGCGAGAGGACATCTCGGTGCTGCGGAAGTTCTTCGCCGGCGCAATGCCGCAGGCCGCGACATCCCTGATTCAGGCAGGCGCTCACTCCGATTCTGTGCGGCTCGTTTCGCGCACCGAAGACGGCAGGTCGTACAGCGACCTCGCTTTCCGAATCGGGGCCCAGCTGGTGGGACCGACGCCGGTGTTCGCCTTCCAGGTTCCGCTCCCCGACGGGCCGCCGTTCTGGAAGGACTTTCGGGTCTTCATGGAGGGCACCGTGAAGCGCGGAGACAAGACGGTCATCTCCTGTCGCCACGAGGACGGAATCTCCGAGGTCGAGGTCCATACGCTCACCGAGGAGGAGCGGGCGGCGATCCTGGAGTGGACCCAGTCGCTGCCAGAAGGAGTCCTCGAAGCAATGAAGGAGGAGATGGACGCCATGCTTGACCCGAGGGCGCTGTAGCGCCGCGACCTACGCCCCATCGAATCGCGGCGCGAGTGGCGAGGCTGCTGGCGGCGTCGCGGGCGCGTTGCTGACAGCGAGCCCCCGCAGGTCCAGCCCGAACCCCGGCGCCCGAACCTGCACCGGCGGCTCGTAGGGTGCGAACCCCGCGGTGTCCATGAAGTCTAGCCGCACCACGTCCAGCCGCCGCTCCGGTTGGTCGATCTTCACGACGGCGACGCCCTGAGGTAGCTCGCGGATCAGGTTCGGCGACACGTTGTACTCGTCGGCCTCGCGGGCCGAGCCAAGCCCCGTCGGATCCTCCCAGAGCAGGGTCGTCTGGACCTGCTGCGTGCGCCTCACGATAGAGCGCGTCCCGGCGAGACCGGCGACGTACTCGGCGTCCTCGCTCTGTCGGAGACAGATCTTGATGTTGGTGTTGTCGGCGACCTGGCCGACGTAGCCCTCGCCGGCGTTCGCGAGGTCGCCCCGCATCGACTGGTGGCTGATGGTGATCGCCATGCCGGCCGAGCGCGCCTTGTTCATGAGGTCGATGAACATCGGCATGGCGAAGGCCGCGAACTCGTCCACGACGACCGAGGTCATGTCGCGGCTGAGCTGCCCCTCCTGGACCATGCCGGAGACGGAGTTGAGGTCGCCGATGATCATCTTGGCGAGGAGCGGCGCGGTCTGGCGGTACTTCGCGACGGGGAGCGCGAAGTAGACGATGGATCGGGATCGGTAGGCCTCAGCGAGGTCGAGCGTTGGCTGGGGCGCCATGAGCAGCTCGCCGAAGTCGGTCATCAGGAGCGAGTCGAGTTGGGCCCGCAGGCCGGCGGTCTCGAGCTGGTAGTCCTTCCACCGGGTCGCGACCGGCTCGAGCTCCGCAAGTCGCTGCCGCTCCGGAACGAGCAGGGCCAGCGCGCGAAAGGCGCCGAGGTCCGAGAGGGCGGCGACCAGATCGTCGAGGGTGTAGGACCGCCCCGTCGCCTTGAGGGCCCGCAGCGTGCGCAGGAGGACGGCCTGAGACTGCGATCGGTAGTACTCGTTGTCCCAGCGCAGGGCGTCCATGATCTTGTCGCTCTGCTCGTTGGGCGTTCCGTTGAGGAGCGGCGAGTAGGTGCAGGATGCCGCCGGGCGTCGCAGGTCGAAAAACCTGAAGTCCCGCTCGCGCCCGGCGTCCTGCGCAAGGTGCCAGAGGGCCGACAGGGTCTCCCGGTCGCCCTTCCCATCGATGAAGACCACGGTGCGTCCGGCTCGGATGTCGCCCCGGAGAAGCGGTAGCAGCACGCTCTGGGTCTTGCCGGTGCCGGTGGCGCCCACGACCCACGTGTGCGTAAGGCGCTCCGCGGGGCCGACCATCAATGGCCCGTTTCCGGTCCCGCTCGATCCCAGAAACCAGGTCCGCGCGTCATCGGCCTTCGACCTCCAGCGGTCGAAGCGTGCAAGGGAGGGCGTCTGAATCGGGCGCCCTCCCAGGACGCGAGGTGCTCGGTGGCGGCCGGTCCACGTCAGCAGCGGTACCCAGATCGGCCCGCCGAAGATGACGTTGAGCGCGAAGAAGCCGGTCAGGGCGGAGACGCCGACGAGCGCGCGTCCGTAAGCGCGAGCGGCCAGGGCACGATCGGAAGCGGGAGGTTCCCATGCGTCCTGCGCGGCGTTGGCGAGCCGCGTGATCGCGAAGTTCTCGGCGTGTACGAGGCCGACCGCGAGCCGGTGCACAAGGCGAGGGATCAGCTCGGGAGGCCCGCGCGGCGGGCAGGACGCCACGAAGGCTGCCGGCGCGGCGAACAGGAGGCCGACGAGTGCCCAGGGGGCAACGATCGCGCGGAGGCGTGTTCCGAGCGGCCAGGGACGGGTCCATATCCATGACCAGAAGGCGCGGGGCGCGCGGACGTAGGCGCCGAGGATCAGCGCCAGAAGCCCGCGCGCCCCGCGGTCAAGTAGGAGCCCCGCGCGCTTCACAGCGTCCCTGTCTGTGGGCAGGAGGGCGTGGAGGTCGTCCACCACGTTCGGCGGTCAGGGATGGCCGCGAGCGTGGTGAAGCGAAAGCGGCTCAGATCCGGGGCTCGAACTTGCCAGAGGTCGGTCCTGGCCACGGCCGCGGGGAGCACCTTGAGGAACATGTGCTCGAGGTCCGCCTTGTTCGGAAGGACGTAGAGGATCTGGTCCAGCCTGGGGTCTCCCCAGGCCAGGTACCGCTGAATGATCGCGAGGTAGCGCTCGAGGTTCTTGCGGGTGAGCTCCAGCTCGATCGCGATGGTCCTTCCGCCCATCGTGGCGATCGCATCGGGCGGGTTGCGGAGGCCCAGCTCCCGGCGCAGCACGCGTTCTGCCTGCCACCTCGCGCCGAACTGCTTCTCGAAGAGCCATCGAAGGTCGGTCAACGCGCGATCGTGGCCGAAGTTCTTCCAGTCGATGGCATCGAGCTGAGGGAGGCCCCGGTCCAGGCCCGCCCCCTCGAGCAGTTCGAAGCCGGTCCTGCCCGGGAGCAACGCCGCCGAGGCCTCGACGAAGATCGGGACCCGCCGGAGCACGTCGAACGCTACGAGCTTCCGTAGCCGTTCCCTCACGTACCAGCTTCCTGGGCGTGAGCGACGCCGCAGGGTCCCTGCCGTGGGGGCGCTCTTCGGACGGCAGTGTGGATTGGGTTCACCTTCGGGGAACCACCTGGCGACCTGGTCGAACGTCAGGAACTTCTGCTCGTTGGCACATGCGAGCAGCTCCATATCGCGCTCAGTCAGCGCGACGCGCTTCCATTTACCGACCGCGGGACGCCCGCGCCCATTCGCCTCCTTGTCGCCGTTGAGCCGCACTTCTCTCTGGGCCGCTGCTTCCGTCCCTTCATTCATTCTCTTTCTCCCTTCACCTCACCCACCCACCCACCCACCCCCATCCATCACTCCTCTCCTCCTTCCCTCCCCTGTCCCCTTCCCATCACTTCCTCCTCCTCTTCTTCTTCCTTCCCTTCCTCTTCCCTCCTCCCTCCTCCCTCCCTGACCACCCTATCTAGACGTTGAGAGAGGGTGGTCAGGGAGGGAGGAGGGGCAGTCTGCTGCTGGAAGTGCGCGGCCGCCCCCGCGATTCTCGACCCGCCACATGGGCTCGGGGCGTGGGCCCGAGAGCCTGTGGTGGCGTCCACGGGATGGTGGGTGGGGTCGACGAGGTTCCAGCGCGCGTCATGCGAGCCAATGCGAACGAGTGCGACGCAGTGCAAACGGCGCTGCCCAGCCGCGTCGATTCGCACAGCTTCCCGGAGGAGCCCGGAACCCATCGATCTGAAAGGCATCGTGGCCGGTCCCGTTCGCATTGCGTCGCCTACGGTCCCCGGAGCCACAGCGCCGCCGTTGTTGCCATGGCGAGGAACGCGCCTGCCACTGCGACCGCTGCCGCCCACTGGCTCAGGCGCCGGTAGCGGTCCGCCTCGGCCGTCGCCGCCTGCGTGACGCGGTTGCAGTCCTGGACGAGCCGCTCGAGCTGGGCTCGAAGGACCGAGCCGGCGGCTCGTACCTGCTCGGTGGTGTACTTCGCGCTGTCCGTCACGAACTGCGTCGCGACGCGCTTCGCGTTCTCCACTTGCTGGTACGAGGCCGCCGTCGCCGTTCGGTTCGCCTGCTCGAACGACGCCTGGACGAGACGGATGTGCTCTGCGAGGAGGAGCTCGTTCAGCGTCACCGATACGAAGATCGGGTCCTTGGGGTCGACGAGGACGTTGTGCCGCTTCGCGACCTCGCCGATGAGCTCCTGCACGTCCATCGCGCGCTCCTCCAACTCAGGCGACGAGCTTGATCTGGTCGAGGAACTGCCGCTCCATCATGGCGATGCGCTGCTTCGTCATGACGCCGAACTCGGCGCTGGCCTTGGCCTCGGCAAACGTCAGGCGCCGGTCGAGCATGACCTTCAGATCGCGCCCGAACGTCTGCTCGGTGTGCTTGGGCAGCCGGAAGAGCGCGGTGATGCGATCCTGGTGCGCCTCGTAGACCTTCATCTGCTCGAAGGTCTTGCCGTCGACCTCGATGGGACCGAAGAACTCGTTGAGCCAGACGACCATCTGAGTCTCGGCGGGCATCTTCCGCGCGAGGAGGTCGAAGCCTCCGACCGTGTCGATCAGGCCGTAGCCACCGGTGATCACGCTGTGGAAGACCACGTCTCGCCCGGCGCCGAGGATGAGGTCGAGCGCGTTGGACTCGAACAGGTACTGCGTGAGCGGCACGAAGCAGCTCGCTCCGTTGTCGATCACGAAATGAGCGTCCTCGGTCAGGATGGACTCGATGAGCGGGTCGAAGCGTCCGGTGTCGACCTTGCCGTCCACGATGAGCTCGACGCGCCGCGCGCCAAAAGCCTCGTACCCCGCGAAGGTCGCGTTCACGGGGTCGGTGTCGACGCACACGATGTCGTCGCGGTCGCCCGCGCCGTGGTACTGCGCGAGGAGCGAAGCGACGAAGGACTTTCCGACGCCGCCCTTGCCCTGGAGAATGAAGTGTGTCTTGCGTGCCATGTGCTGCCTCCTTGTTAGAGAAGTTGGTTCTTCTTGGTGAGAACGTCGGTTGCGAGTCGGTCCAGGTTGAGCGTGGGGATCGCGTCCTCTGGCCGCCCCCTGAGCGGCGTCTTTCGAGGCGCTCCCGCGGGGGAAGGGCAGGGGATCGCCGACGGAGTCGGCGCTGGAACCGCGAGCGGAGCGGCCCTTCCCTGCCGCACCGCTTCGCGAATGGGCTGCGCGTAGCGGGCGAACTGCGAGTACGACATCGCGAGACGAGCGCGCTTCTCCTCGAAGATCGCGAGGACTGTCCGCCCCGCGGCGAGGGCGGCGACGACCTCGGCCTCGACCGCGCGGAAGGAGGCGAGGCCGTTTCGGCGTCTGCGCGAGGGGCCGTGCGTCATGGCGCTCGACCTCACGAGAGGAGCTCGGCTGCGACGCGAACGCGGACAGCGCCGCGCGACTTCGTCGCCAGCGCCTGCTCGAGGAAGGCCCGGAAGTTGTCCTCGACGAAGGACTTGTGGAACGGATTCGGGGCGAGGAGCACCAGCTCCTCACCGCTCTGGCTTGCCGTCAGGGGGGCGAACCAGCGCTCGTACAGGTCGGGACGGACGTGCCGTCTGAGCTCAGCCGAGAGGTCGTTCCAGGCGGGGCAGGAACTCGTTGTCGCCGAAGCCGGAAATGGATCAGCTGGATCTACAGCTAGGATAGTGCCGATCCGGTGTGTCGCTTTGCGTGTCGACTCGCGTGTCGTTCCGCGTGTCGCGTCCTCGTTGGCCGGCCAGAGATTGTCGCGGAACTTCAGGAACCTGACGACGGTCGCGGGTGTGTCGCGCCGCGTGCCGGTCTGCGTGTCGCGTGCCGTGTCGCGCCGGTGTGTCGGTCGGATCGAGATGTAGCCGTCGTCGCGAAGCCGGCGCAGGACCCGCCGCAGGAGGGACACCCGCCCGCTCTCGTTGACCTCGCGGTCGAGGGCGATCGCGCCCCAGACGTCGTCCGAGCGCAGCGAGATCAGGACCTCGCCGGCGTCCAGGACGAGGCCCTCGCGTGTTGCCCCGGCGTCCACTGCGCGCGCTGCAGGAGCCGCAGGACGAGCTTGGCGTAGTCGCCCGGGAGCTGGAGCAGGTACTCGAGGAACGGGTAGGGGAGCCGGAGCTCCGGCGCCCGCTTGGGCGTCCCGTTGTCCGGCGCGCTCACGTGGCCCCCTCTTCTTCGTCGGCGGTCGCGGAGGTGGCCTTGGCCTTGTCACCGATCCAGTCCCCGCGCTCGAGGCGTTCGAGAACGTGCCGGAAGGCCGCCACGTCCTGGAGGGCGTCCCGGTCCAACAGCATCGCGTGCCAGAGGTCGTCGACGGACAGGACGAACCGAAGGCTCCCGCGCGAGCTCTCGGCCGTGCGGGGCTGGACCCAGCGCGCGCGCCGAAGGAGACGCAGAACTAGCTTCAGGTGGTCGCCAGGCAGCGTGATGGCGTAGTCGAGCAGGGCGCTAGGAAGGCTGAGGTCGCACGCCATCGAAGGCGCGGGGGCGAGAGAAGATCGCCCAGGGGCCGCGTGCCGGGGCTCAACAGGCTGCGCCCCGAGGCTCGCCGGACGGGCAGGGGGGAGGCGCGCCATCTACCGGCCCTCCTTGGCGCTCTGGAGGGCGTCCAGGGCCTTCTGGAGGAGCTTCCGGACGTCGCCGAGGCGAACGACCCCGGTTCCGAGGGCGGCCAGCGCCTCGCGCAGAAGCGCGTCGGGCTGCTGGCTTGGTGCGCCGGTGGTGCGGCCAACCGAAACCCGGAAAGTCGAAGGCCGCGGTCCCTCGGATTTCTCCTTGGAGACCGCGGCCTTCGTTGTGTCGGGGCGACACGATTTGAACGTGCGACCACTTGCACCCCAAGCAAGTGCGCTACCAGGCTGCGCTACGCCCCGGTGCTGCAGGGAGGCGACGAATAGCATCGGAGGCCTCGGGGGTCAACCGA
>JBAVTL010000525.1:0-2803 GCA_049696175.1 Anaeromyxobacteraceae bacterium | reverse complement strand
GGCCGCCGAAGGGCTCGAGGCGGCGGCGCTGCCGTACCCCGAGATCGCGAGCACCAGCGTCGTGCGGTGGACGCTGCCGGTCGGCGCTCGCGCCGCAGGCGCCGGGGACGCGCACTGGCTGCTCCTGTACCTGGAGCGCGAGCCGCCGAACCCGGCCCAGTACCGGGGCATGCTGCTCAGGCTGGGCGCCCACCTCGGCGCCGCGCTCGAGCACAGGGCGCTCTACGAGCGCGTCCTGGCGAGCGAGCGCTCGCTCAAGGAGCTCAACGACGAGCTCGAGCAGCGCGTCGCCGCCCGCACGGACGAGCTCGCCGCCGCCAACCGGGAGCTGACCGGGAGCCTGCGCAGCCTCGAGGAGACCCAGCACCTCCTCCTCCACGCGGGGAAGATGGCCTCGCTCGGCCAGCTGGCCGCGGGCGTCGCCCACGAGATCAACAACCCGCTCGCCTACGTGCTCGCCAACGTGGGCTTCTCGCTGGGGCTGGCGCGCGATGCCTCCCCCTCCTCCGAGCTCGTGCAGTCGCTCGAGGGCGCGCTGAACGGGATCGAGCGCATCCGAAGGGTCGTGCGCGACCTCAGCACCTTCGCGCGACCCGACGACGAGGGCGCGACGCCGTTCGCCGACGTCGCCGAGGCCGTTCGCACCTCCTCCATGATCGCCCAGACCGAGCTCCGCCACCGCGCGCGGCTGGAGCTCGACGTCCAGGACGTGCCGCTCGTGAGCGGCAGCCCGCACCGCATCGGGCAGGTCCTCCTGAACCTGCTCATCAACGCCGCGCAGGCGATCCCGGCGGGCAGGGTCGAGGAGAACGAGGTCAAGGTCTCGGTGCGACCGGCCGGGGATCACCGCGTCCTGATCGAGGTCCGCGACACCGGCGAGGGGATCGACCCGGCGGTGCTCCCGCGGATCTTCGACCCGTTCTTCACCACCAAGCCGATCGGCGTCGGGACCGGCATAGGGCTCTCCATCTGCCACGGGATCGTGACCAACCTGGGAGGTGAGATCAGCGTCGAGAGCCGGCGTGGAGGGGGCAGCGTCTTCCGGGTGCTGCTGCCGGAGGCCGCGGAGCCGAGCCCGGCGCCGGCCGGGACCGCCGACGGCCTGCTGGCCAGGCGCTAGCTGCTATGCTTCGGGGACATGGCCGCCTCCGACTCCCCCGCCGCCGCGGTCGCGCCACCCCCCCGCTTCGCGCGGGAGCTCGACACGCTCGTCCGCGCACGCTACCCGCTCGTCTACCTCGTCAGCTGGGAGGAGCAGCGGCTCGACGCGCACCTCGATCAGCTGGCGCAGCAGCACGGTAAGGGGCTGTGGACGTGGACCGTCACGAAGGGGCTCCGCCGCACCGGGGGTGCCAGGACCGGGACGCCCGAGACCGAGGGGATGATGGATCCCCCGGCCGTGCTCCAGGCGATCGGGAGGCTCTCGGACCCGGCGCTCGTGGTCCTCAAGGACTTCCACCCGTACCTCTCGGATCCCACCGTCGTACGGGCCCTGCGCGACCTCGCCCACGCGCTCAAGTCGACCTACACGACGGTGATCCTCCTCTCGCCGTCGCTCGTCATCCCGCCGGAGCTGGAGAAGGAGATCTCCGTCCTCGACGTGCCGCTCCCGACGTTCCAGGAGCTCTTCGAGCTGCTCAAGGAGATCGCCACCGTCGTCCGGAAGGGGAACCTCGCGAAGGTCGAGCTGACGCAGGCCGACGCCGAGGCGATGGTCAAGGCCGCGCAGGGGCTCACGCTCGCCGAGGCCGAGAACGCGTTCGCGAAGGCGATCGCCGACGACGGGCGCCTGAAGCGCGAGGACGTCGCGCTCGTGCTGGAGGAGAAGCGGCAGGTGATCCGGAAGAGCGGCCTGCTGGAGTACTTCGCCGCCGAGCAGAAGCTCGAGGACGTCGGCGGGCTGGAGCTGCTCAAGGGCTGGCTCGACCGGCGGGCCGCCGCCTTCGGAGAGGCGGCCCGGAAGTTCGGGCTGCCCGAGCCGAAGGGGCTCCTCCTCCTCGGCGTGCAGGGCTGCGGCAAGAGCCTCACCGCCAAGGCGGTGGCGGCGCAGTGGGGGCTGCCGCTCCTGCGGCTCGACATGGGGCGGATCTTCAGCGGCCTCATCGGCTCCTCCGAGGAGAACCTCCGCAAGGCGATCCACGTCGCGGAGAGCGTCGCCCCGGTCGTCCTCTGGATCGACGAGATCGAGAAGGGGCTCTCGGGCGTCAGGTCGTCGGACAGCTCGGACTCGGGCGTGACCGCGCGCGTGTTCGGGACGCTCCTCACCTGGCTGCAGGAGAAGACCGCGCCGGCCTTCGTCGTCGCCACCGCCAACCGGATCGACGCGCTGCCGCCGGAGCTGCTCAGGAAGGGGCGCTTCGACGAGATCTTCTTCATCGATCTCCCCGAGCACTCCGAGCGACGCGAGATCTTCGAGATCCACGTGCGCCGTCGCCGCCGCGACCCGAAGGGCTTCGACCTCGACGCGCTCGCGCACGCCGCCGAGGGCTTCAGCGGCGCCGAGATCGAGCAGGCGGTCGTCTCCGCCCTCTACGACGCCTTCGCCGAGAAGACGGAGCTCATCCAGCGCCACCTCGCGAAGGCCGTCGGGGAGACGAAGCCGCTCTCGATCACCATGGCGGAGGAGATCGACCGGGTCCGCGACTGGGCTCGTACGCGGACCCGCCCCGCGTCGCCCCGCAGGCGGACGGGCGAGGCATGACCGAGGACCGCTTCACGCGCTTCCGCCACCTCGAGCGCCCCCGCAAGCCGGCCGCGCCCGACGCGCGCGACCAGAGCCCCGGAACAGAGGAGCGCTTCGAGG
>JBAVTL010000524.1:0-2117 GCA_049696175.1 Anaeromyxobacteraceae bacterium | reverse complement strand
GGTGAAGGCAACGGGATCGAGGGAGGGGGCTGCGTGACCGGGGAGGTCGCGAGCGGTGCGCCGGCCGCCCCCTCGGCCCGGAGCTGGGCGATCGCGCTCCGCGCCCGATCGCCGAGGGCCGGCTCCACCTTGCGCGCGTCGGCTGCATCCACCACCGCCTGGTACTCCCGGATGGCCGGCTCCCGCTCGTTGAGCGCCCGGAGCACGTCGGCGAGCCGGAGCTTCGCGTCGGCGTCGTCTGGCTTGATCTGCAGGTACTTCCTGAAGGCGTCCCGCGCCCTCCCCAGGTCCCCGCCGCGGCGGGAGGCGAGCGCGAGGTTGAACCAGTTGTTGGCGAACGAGGCGTCGATCTCGACGGCGCGCTGGAACGCCGCGGATGCCTCGCGGAAGTTCTTCGCGCCGAAGTAGAGCTTGCCGATCTCCTCCCACGCCTCGATGTAGTCAGGCGAGAGCTTGAGCGCCTCGCGGTACCCCGCGAGCGCGCCGGTGTTGTCGCCGGCGTCGCGCCTTTCGTCCGCCTGCGCCTTCCGGCTCGAGGCTTCGGGAGTGGGGGCGGCGGCGTTGGCAGGCGTTGCCGCGACCAGGAGGGCGATGGCGAGAGCTCGCATGGACCACATGATACGACAGCGCCGCGGCCGCACGCTCCCGCGAAATCGGGAAGCGGCGCCGCGGCGCTGGGAGTGGTGATACCGCTATCGCTTGAAGGGGTTCTCGCGAAGGATGGTCTCGCCGCGATCCGCCCCGACCGAGACGCCGGTGACCGGGACGCCGACGAGCTCCTCGATCCGCTTCAGGAAGGCCCTGGCATTGGCGGGCAGATCGTCCCACGTCCTCAGGTGGCCCACCTTCTCGGTCCAGCCCGGCAGCTCCTCGTAGACCGCCTCACAGCGCTCCAGCTGCTCGAGGTCCGTCGGCATCTCGGTGAGCGTCTGACCGGCCATCTTGTAGGCGACGCCGATCTTCACCGTCTCGAGGCCGGTCAGGACGTCGAGCTTCGTGATGGCCAGCGAGTCCAGGCCGTTGACCCGCGCCGCGTAGCGAAGCGCGAGCGCGTCGATCCAGCCCGTGCGGCGGGGCCGCCCCGTGGTGGCGCCGAACTCGCCGCCGACCTGCCGGATCTTCTCGCCGAGCGCGTCCTTGAGCTCGGTCGGGTAGGGACCGCCGCCCACCCGCGTGGAGTACGCCTTGGAGATGCCCAGGACGTAGTCCACGGCCTTGGGCCCGAGGCCACAGCCGATGACCGCGTTGCCCGCCACGGTGTTGGAGCTGGTGACGAACGGGTAGGTCCCGTGGTCGACGTCTAGCATCGTCCCCTGGGCGCCCTCGAAGAGGAGCTGCTTGCCGGCCTTCAGCGCGCCGTGGAGCCAGAGCGAGGCGTCCTTCGCGTAGACGGCGATGCGCTGTCCGAGCTCGGTGTAGCGCTTGACGATGGCCGCCTCGTCCAGGTCGCAGGCGACGCCGAGCCGCTTCAGCTCGTCGCAGGCCGACGGCAGCCGCTCCTTGACCTTGCGGGCGAGCCGGGCCGGGTCGAGCAGGTCGCGGACGCGCATGCCGCGCCGGGCCACCTTGTCCTCGTAGGTCGGACCGATGCCGCGACCGGTGGTGCCGATCTTGCCAGCGCCGGCAGCCGCCTCGCGCGCGACGTCGATCGCCTTGTGCCAAGGCATGATCACGTGGGCGTCGAGGGAGACGACGAGCTGGGAGTCGTCCTTCATCCCCCCCTTCCCCTTGAGCCGGTCGATCTCCATGACCAGCACCTCGGGGTCGATGACGACGCCGTTGCCGACGACGCAGGACTTGCCCGGGTGAAGGATGCCGGCCGGGATGAGGTGGAGCACGGTCTTCTCGCCGCCCACGACCAGCGTGTGGCCCGCGTTGTTGCCCCCCTGGAACCGGACGACCACGTCCGCGTCCTGGGTCAACAGATCGACGATCTTGCCCTTGCCCTCGTCGCCCCACTGGGCGCCGACCACGACGACGTTCGCCATTCTTCTCTCCCGAAAACAGGCCCTGCCAACGACCGACGGGAGCGTCGGCTGGCAGGGCGAAGGGCCGACGATAGCAATGAGCGCGTCGTTGCGCTAGCGGCGCGCGGGGCGCGCGGCCCTGCGCTGCGG
>JBAVTL010000523.1:0-1953 GCA_049696175.1 Anaeromyxobacteraceae bacterium | reverse complement strand
CTCTCGCTCACCGCCTGCACGCCTGCGCCGGCGGTGGGGGGCGCGCTCCCCTTCTCGAGGGCTGGCGCAGGGACCTACAGCGGGCTCGCCGAGCAGATCTTCGTCCCCCGCTGCGCGAGCGGCTCGTGCCACGGCGGGAGCCCTCCGCCGTTCTCTCCCCAGCTCGACGCCGACGCGGGCTGGGCGGCGATGGTGAATGTGCCGTCCACGCATCCCGTCATGGATCTGGTCGAGCCGGGGTTGCCCGAGCAGAGCTGGCTCATGGTTCGCCTGCGTGGAGAGGAGGGGCTCCAGATCATGCCGCCAAATGACCCTCTGTCCGCCGCTGAGCTGGCGGCCGTCGAGGGCTGGATCGCCAGCGGAGCGCCAAATGACTGAAGGCCGTCGCCGGTCGTCCAGCGTCCCGAGGATCTCCGCGCTGGTGCTCGCGGGGGCGTGCGTCGTCGTCGCGGGGAAGGCGTCGGCCGGGTCCAACACCTCGTTCTCCGGGACGGCCTACGTCGACTACTGGGGCATGAGCTCGAAGACGGTCGCGCGGCGCTCGCCGGCCGGGGTGACCATCGACGCCGCCGTCAAGATGAGGGTCGACGTCAACGACGACCTCACGTTCTCGGCCAAGGCCTGCTTCAGCTGCCACGGCGTCGAGTTCGACAACGTCATGCTCGACTGGATGCCGTCGACGAAGTTCAACGTCCAGGTCGGCCGGATCCCGGTCCCGTTCGGCGAGTACTCGAACCGGGTGGATCCATCGGGCCACAAGACGGTGTCGGCGCCGCTCATCTACGACATGGGGCGGATGGCGTACGGCGAGAAGAACGCGATGAACCTCGGCGTGATCCCGCTGCCGTACACGGACACCGGCGTCCTGGTCTACGGGCAGTTCTTCCTCCTGGACAAGCTGCAGGTCTGGTACGGCGGGTACGGCACGGCCGGGCTGCGCGGCGGGAACGACCTCGACTTCATCGCGACGCGCGCGACCTACTACACCGACAACAACCGCGTCCCTGCGGGCGGAGGGCGGGTCGTGGTGACCTACGCCTCGGAGGGCGGGAGCCTGCTCGGCGACGTGAGCGTGGGCGCCTCGGCCACGGCCGGCCGCTACGACAAGGACGCCCAGCTCGGCTATCTCGCCTGGGGAGCCGACGCGTCGGTGATGCTCGGGCGGGTCACGCTCCGGGGCGAGTACGCCACGCGCGAGACCGACCTCGATCCGAACGCGAAGTATCCGTACGCGCTCATCGACCCCTGGCTCGGCAAGGAGGGCTGGTACGGCGAGCTGGAGTTCCCCGTGCCGGTCGTGGACCGTTGGGTCAGCGCCGCGTTGCGGTACGATGAGCTCCGCCGCCGGGGAACGCCGCTCTCCGCGAGCTCACCGCTCTCCTCGGACAGCACCATCGCGCGCTACACCGCCGGACTGATGATCACCCCCGCGCCATCGCTCTACCTCAAGGTCGGCTACGAGCTCTGGAGCTCGACCGACTTCCCCACCTTCCACGCCGGTCACCTAGGATTCGGAGGATCGTTCTGATGAAGCCCCTCGCACTCGCCGTCGCCCTGGTCGCACTAGCAGGAATCGCCCTCGCCGCCGAGCCCGAGAAGGCCCCGCCGGATCCGCGCGACAGCGGCCCTGACAAGATCGACGTCTCGGGCTACCCGGCCGAGCAGCAGCGCCGCTACGCGGTCTTCGAGAAGAAGTGCGCCAAGTGCCACCCGGCGGCGCGCGCCATCAACTCGCGCTTCAACGCCTCGGAGTGGAAGCGCTACATGAAGCGGATGATCCGCCGCCCGAACGCCGGCGTCACCGACGATCAGGCGGACGAGATCTACGAGTTCCTCAAGTACTACGCCGCGAAGCTGGGAGTGGAGTAGCCCGCGGAGGCCGTGATGCGCCGCTCCGCGCCGCCCGTTCGCGCCCTCGCGCTCACCGTTGGGCTGCTGGCCGCGGCCTGTGGC
>JBAVTL010000522.1:0-2686 GCA_049696175.1 Anaeromyxobacteraceae bacterium | reverse complement strand
AGCCCGACCACGACGCTTGCGACCACCGCCAGCACGAACGGCTCCCAGCTGACTACGACCGGCATCTTCATCCGCCCCATCATCGAGGCCACGACCGCGCCGACGATGACCCCGACGGCGCCGCCCGCGATGGTGACCGTGACCCCCTCGACCAGGAACTGCTGGATCACCTGGCGGCGCGTGGCGCCTAGGGCCCGGGTGAGCCCGATCTCCGCCCGCCGCTCGGAGACGGCGGCGAGCAGGATGTTGGCGAGGACCACCGCGCCGGCCACGAGGGCGATGAGCGAGACGAGGCCCAGCATCGTCGTCAGCTTCTTCGTCATGGCCGCGGCCATCGTGCGGATCGCCGTCGGGGAGCGGACCGCGAAGTCGTCGGCCTCGCCGGCCCCGATCCGGTGGCGCTCGCGCAGGAGCGCCTCGATCCGGCCGCTGAGGGCCGCCCCCTCGGCGACGGAGGTCGCCCGGATCCGGACGATGCTGTAGTAGCTCACGTTGAAGAGCCGCCGCGTCGCCGTGGAGAGCGGGATCACCACGCGGTTGTCCATGTCCATCCCCATCGGGCTCGCGCCCCGCCGGGACAGGACGCCGATCACCTTGAACGACTGGTCGCCGATGCGGACCGGCTCGCCGATCGGGTCGTCCTCGCCGAAGAGCTCCTTCGCCACGGTGGCGCCGAGGACGGCGACGCGGGCCGCCGAGGCCTCGTGCGCCTCGGAGACGTGCTCGCCGGAGGCGACGCGCCAGTCCCAGGCCTCCTCGTAGTCCGGCGTGGCCCCCATGACGACCGCCGTGTGCTCCGCGCCGCGGGCGATGACGCCCTGTCCGACGCGCACGATCTGGGGCATCGCGACCCGGATCCCCGGGAGCGCGCTGATGGCCGCGACGTCTTCCTCCACGAGCGTGGTCACCCGCTCGTCGCCGGGGCCGCGGAACTGCGGACTGCCGGAGGCCACGACCAGCGCGTCCGGGCCGAAGTTCTGGATCCCCGCCTCGATCTTGACCTTCGCCCCCTTCGCGACCGAGACGACGACGGTGAGCGTGACGATGCCGATGGCGACGCCGAGCATCATGAGCGCAGCCCGCCCCTTGCGCAGGGCGAGGCCGCGGAAGCCGACGCGCGCCGCGAGTCCGATGGTCTTCATGGCTACGCCGCCTCCTTCGACGCCCGGGCGAGCTCGGCCGCGGCGTCGGCAGGCACCGGGACGGTCGCGTCGCTGACCACCACCCCGTCGCGCAGCGTGACGAGGCGCGGCGCGTAGCGCGCGACGTCCGGCTCGTGTGTGACGAGGACGATTGTCTTCCCCTGGCGCCAGAGCTCCTGGAGCACCGCCATCACCTCGAGGCTCGCCCGGCTGTCGAGGTTGCCGGTCGGCTCGTCGGCGACGATGACGTCCGGATCCGTCACGAGCGCGCGCGCGATGGCGACGCGCTGCTGCTGGCCCCCCGAGAGCTCGCCGGGCCGGTGGTGGCCGCGGTCACCGAGCCCGAGCCGCGCCAGGGCGGCGCGGGCGCGCGCCCGCCCGTCAGGAGGGGCGTCGTCGGCGTAGATCAGCGGCAGCTCGACGTTCTCCTCGGCGGTGAGCAGCGGGAGCAGGTGGAAGGCCTGGAACACGAAGCCGATGCGCCGGTTGCGCAGGCGGGACAGCTGCTCGTCGGTGAGCGCGCTCACCTCGTCACCGCCGACGCGGTAGGTGCCGCCCGTCGGCCGGTCGAGCGTGCCGATGACGTTCATCAGCGTGCTCTTGCCGCAGCCCGAGGGGCCCATGATCGCGACGAAGTCGCCCTTGCTGACGGTGAGCGAGATGCCGCGCAGCGCCCGGACCTCCAGCCCCGCGTCGTTCCGGTAGGTCTTCTGGACTTCCTTCAGCTCGATCACCGCTTCGCTCCTTCCACGATCTGCACCCGCTCGCCCTCGGCGAGCCCGGAGACGATCTCCGCCATCCCTCCACCGCGCAGCCCCACCTTCACCTCGCGCGGCTCGGCGCCCGCGCCCCCGGCTGCCGCCACGTAGACGACCGTCCGCCCACGCTCCCGCCGCAGGGCACGGTCCGGCACCGCCAGGACGCCCTTGCGCTCGTCGAGCGACACCGTGACGTTCGCCGTCATGTCCGGCTTGAGCTTCCCGTCAGGGTTCTCGATGGCGACCGTCGTGATGTAGTTGACGACGTTCGACTGGATGACCGCGCGGGGGTAGATCGCGGTGACGGCGCCCGTGAACTCCTCGCCGGGGAAGGCGTCGACGCTGAAGGTCGCGCGCTGGCCGACGCGGACGCGCCCGACGTCCACCTCGTCGACGTAGGCCGCCACCTCGAGCCGCTCGAGATCGATGAGGGTGACGAAGGTCGGCGCGCTCATGCCGGCCGAGACCGTCTCCCCCTCCTGCGTGGAGACCTGGGCGATCACGCCGTCGATGGGCGCCGTGAGCGTCGCGAAGGAGACCAGCGCCTGCGCCTCCGCGAGCGACGCCTCGGCCTGCTTCAGCCGCGCGTCGGCCAGCTGGAGGTCCTCGTCCACGTAGCGGCGGCGCGCGAGCTCCAGCCGGCTCCGGGCCGCTGCGCTCTTCGCCTGCGCCACCGCGAGGTCCCGCTGCGCGCGATCCCCGTCGTCCTGCCCCACGTAGCCCTTCTCCACGAGCCCGCCCGTCCGGCGCGCCTGGGCGCCCGCCAGCCGCTCCTCCGCCTCGGCC
>JBAVTL010000521.1:0-2957 GCA_049696175.1 Anaeromyxobacteraceae bacterium | reverse complement strand
AGCCGGCACCGCGCTCAGCCCACGCCGCTTCGACCTCGCCACCACGCGCCCGTCCACGTTCGCCAGCGCCTCGATCGGCGTCGGCGTCGCGCCGAGCGGCGTGGCGATCGCGCCGGACGGCCGGCGTGCATGGGTGGCCAACTCGGCGAGCGCCAGCGTCTCGATGCTCGACGCCGCGAACGGCGTCGTCCTCGTCACCACCCCCCTCGCTCCGGCGGTCACGGCCGACGCGGTCGCGATGAGCCCAGACGGCCGGGCGATCTACGTCTCTGCCGGACTCGACGGCGTGAAGGTCCTCCACCCAGGCGTCAACGCCATCGTCGACACCATCCCGGTGGCCGCGGGGGACGGGTCGCGCCCCAATCCGCAGGGGCTTGCGGTGAGCCCCGACGGCACGACGCTCTACGTCGCCGACGATCGCGACGGCGGCGCGGTCCGCGTGGTCGACCTCGCGACGCGGTCGGTGATCGCAACCGTGACGCGCGCCGGCGCGATCCCGCTCGCCGTCGCGGCGAGCCCGGACGGCCGCAAGGGCTACTTCGCCTTCGCCGGCGCGACCGACCAGCTGGTGTTCTTCGATCGCGAGACGCTGGACGCCGGCTTCTCCATGAGCACCTGCGCCCGCCCCACCGGCGTCGCGGTCACCCCGGACGGCGCCCGGGTCTACGTCTCCTGCGAGGTGGCGAACGAGGTCGCGGTCTTCGGTGCCGACGGCACTCCGTTTCCCGTGGTCGGCGTCGGCGCAGGACCTCGCGGCATCGCGATCACCCCCGACGGCGCCCAGCTCTGGGTTGCGAACGGTGGGTCCAGCACGGTCAGCGTCCTCTCGACCGTCTTCGACCAGGTGGTGACGACCATCGACCTCCCCGCCGGCACCGCCCCGACGGCCATCGCCATCAGCCCCGACGGCAGCCGCGCCTACGTCACCGGCGCCGGCGCGAACGCGGTGCAGGAGCTCGGCGGGCCGCTGACGCTGACCGTGGAGAAGCTGGGCAGCGGGATCGGCACCGTCACCTCGGTGCCCGAGGGGATCGCCTGCGGGCTCTCCTGCCAGGCCCGCTTCCCGCTCCTCACCGACGTGACGCTCTCGGCCATGCCCGACGGCGGCTCGACCTTCGACGGCTGGGGGGGCGACTGCAGCGGGCCGGTCTTCGCGATGAGCGCCAATCGCCGCTGCACCGCCACCTTCACGCGCGTCCCAGGCACCGGAGGCGGGGGTGGAGGGAGCAGCGGCGGCAACGCGGGCTATGACTACGGCTACGGCTACGGTTCCTGGTCCTACTGCTTCATCGCGACCGCCGCCTACGGCAGCCCGATGGCGCCCGAGGTCCAGGTCATGCGGGACTTCCGTGACCGCCACCTCCTGACAAACGGACCGGGGCGTGCGTTCGTCGCGTTCTACTACCTCCACTCTCCGCCGATCGCGGCCTGGCTGCGCGAGCACGAGGGTGCGCGCACGCTCGTCCGCTGGGCGCTCGAGCCGGTCGTCTTCACCGTGTCGCACCCGCTGCGAGCGCTGGCCCTGGTCCTGCTGCTCCCGATCGCCTGGGCGGCCTTCCGCGCACGCCGGCGGCTCCGGCCCCTCGTCACCGCGGCGGCGCTGGTCCTCGGAGCTTCGGCGGGAGGATGCGGTCACGACGACCCCGCGCCCCAGCCGCGGGACACCATCTCGCCGACCAGCACCTGCTACCCTCACGGCGGCACCTACGCCGCCGCCCAGTACGTGACGCTCGGCGCGGACGAGCGGGCGACCATCTTCTACGAGCTCGAGGGGACCGCCCTCCCAGCGGGCTTCCCCACCAGCGGGGCCGGCCCCAACCCGGTCTACTGGATCCGGATCGGCCCGGGGACCACCACGATCCGCTTCTTCGCCATCGACTCCGCCGGCAACCGCGAGGCGACGAAGACGGAGACCTTCGTCGTGGAGGTGCCACCGTGACGCGGACCTTTCCGGCAGCGGCGCTCGCGGTCGCGTTGCTCGCTTCGTGCGGCGAGCGCTGGAGCCCCACCGCCTCGGGGTTCGCGGTCACGGGGGGCCCTGTCGTCACCTCCGAGAACGGCACGACGAGCGCGTTCCAGGTGGCGCTGACCACTGCGCCGCAGGCGGCGGTGGACGTGGAGCTCCTGAGCGGGGACGCCAGCGAGGGGCTGCTGATCGGTCCCGGGGGAGGGACGCCCGCCGCCAGGATCAGCCTCCGCTTCGCCCCGTCCGATTGGAGCACGCCGCAGACCGTCACGGTGGTGGGGGTGGACGACCTCGTCAGCGACGGGGACGTGACGTGGCTGGTCCGGATCATGATGGCCAGCAGCGACGATCCAGCCTACGCCGGCGCGCCGGCGGGGGTGGTCGAGGTGGTGAACCGCGACGACGACACGCCGGGGATCCGGCTGTCCCGATCCGCGCTCACAACCTCCGAGACCGGGGCCACGACAGGCGTCTTCGAGGTGGTGCTCGCCTCGCGGCCGATGGAGGTGGTGACCCTGCCGGTCCGGAGCGGCGACATCTCCGAAGGGCTCCTCGGCGGCGGCGCGAGCGGCATCCTTCCGAGCGAGGCGATCGTCCTCCTCTTCACGCCGAGCAACTGGTCCACGCCACAGCCGGTCACGGTGACGGGCCAGCCCGACCACGTCGAGGACGGCGACCAGCCCTTCGCCGTGACGGTGGGACCAGCGACCGGCGACCTGGCCTACGCCGCCCTATCACCGCAGGACGTCACCGTCCTGAACGTCGACTCCGACGCGCCCTGAGAGGGGGCAGACGCCGGCGCCTTCTGGCGCTTAATAAGACCGGGTCGGGCGTAACAGGCGCTCTCCGCGCCTCGAGGAGGCAACGGTCATGTCTAGGCTTCGAGTGGCCGCATTCGGCATCTCGATCGACGGCTATGGCGCCGGCACCGATCAGAGCCTCGACAATCCGATGGGCGTCGGAGGCATGGCGCTGCACAAGTGGGTGCTCG
>JBAVTL010000520.1:0-8177 GCA_049696175.1 Anaeromyxobacteraceae bacterium | reverse complement strand
GCCCCAGAGTTCGGACGGCGCCTCGTCCCATCCGAGCAGAGTGATCGAAGTTCGCGGGGTTGAGCGACCGGGCGGTGGTCATCTCGCGTGAGCGGGATTTCGCAGCGGCGCAAGCATCTCGCGATCCAGATGGGGATGGGACACGCTCAGTTCTATGGGTTTGCGATCTGCCATGCGAGCATGACCTCCGATGAACGCGACAGCGAGCGGTGCGATGCTGGCGGGCGTGAGTGAAGCGGAGCCGGATCGGATCTGGTTCGGACGAGGCGGGTGCGTCGAGCAGCACGACGACGGCACGTTCGCGGTGTTCGTGCGGGGCGAGCTGCTGGGAGTGTTCGACGGCGACGACGTGTCCTCGCGCGACGTGTTCATCGCGGTTGTCATGGAGCAGGCCGAACGCGAGGACCTGGCGCTGGCGTTCCGTGTGTCGCCCGCGACGGTGGGACGCGTCATCACGCGGTTCAAGAAGGGCGGATTCCGTGCCGTGGCTGACTACGGCCGCGGTGGCGGACGGTCGGTCGTCACGGCGAAGCTCGCGGCCCGGCTGGCCAGCCTGTTCGAGGGAGGCGCCGGGCCACGTGCCGCCCACCGGGCAGTCGCCAAGCAGGCGAGCTACGGAACGGTTCACGGACTGTACGCGCAATGGCTCGCCAAACGCACGACGACGGACGAGACGCCTGAAGCGCCGCAAATAGTTCTGCCGCTCGAGGCCGCGAACGAACCGGCGTCGCCGGTCGAGGAGCCCACGCCCACGTCAGCGGCGCCCGAAGAGCCGCACGGGCGCGAACCGACGCTCGCTGAGGTTGTCCCGGAGTCGCCGGGGTTGGTGCAGCACGCAGGGTCCTGGATGGCACTCGGGCTCCTCGGGAAACTGGGGATCCACGACCTCGCGGCGAAGGCCGGCGGCGAGGCGGTGGCTGGGCCGTCGCTGCGCGCCGCGCTCGACGCGACGGCGATCGCGCTCTGCATCGGCGAGCAGTGCGTCGAGGGGGTTCGGCGGCTAGAGACGCCGAGCGTGGGGACGCTCCTGCGCCGGCCTGGCGGAGTCAGTGCGAGCTGGGTGCGGCGTGTCCTCCACGACCTCGCTGACGCCGGCAGCGACGAGTTCCAGGCCACCGTCGCCACGCGGCTCCTGGCGCTGGCGGCCGACGGGGAGGACCGCGTCTTCCTCTACGTGGACAACCACATGCGGCCCTACACGGGCCAGCACGTCATCCGCAAGGGCTGGCGCATGCAGGCCAAGCGGGCGGTGGCCGGCACCACCGACTACTACGTCCACGACGAGGACGGCTGCCCGCTCTGGCGTACGAGCACGCCGTCGCACGATTCCCTGTGCGACTGGCTGATGCCGGTGGTGGACTTCGCCCGGCTCTCGCTCGGCGAGCAGGTGACGCCGGTGTTGGTCTTCGACCGGGGCGGCGCCTTCCCGGAGATGATGGCCGAGCTTCGCGATGCCGGGGCGGAGTTCGTGACGTACGAGCGCAAGCCCTACGCGATGCTCGCAGCCCACGAGTTCACCGAGGCGCTCGCCATCACGTTGGCGAGCAAGCCACGCCGGCCGACGCGCGTCTGCTTCACGGAGGCGCCACGCAAGAACCTGCGCGGCGAGCGCGGGAGGGTACGGCGCATCGCGCTGCTCACCGAGGAGGGCGCGCAAGTGAACCTGCTCGCCGTCTCCGAGCTGCCGGCCGAGACGCTCATCCGACGCCATCTGGCGAGGTGGGGCGTTCAGGAGAACCAGTTCAAGCACGGCGTCGCGCGCTGGGGCATCAACCACCTCGACGGCAGGCGCGTGGAGGAGTACCCGCCCGACGCCATCGTGCCCAACCCGGCCCGCCGCCGCCTGGAGCGCGTCCTCAAGCTCTCGCACACCACCGAGGGTGAGGCCCTGCGCAAGCTCGTGCGGCTCGACGACGACGACCCCGGCCGCGAGCAGCTGCTGAAGGAGATCAAGGCGGCCATGGCTCGCCAGCAGGACCTCATGGCGCTGCGGGCCGGGATCCCCCGGATGGCGAAGGTCAGCGAGACGCCGCTCGCCGGCCGGCTCCGCCGCCACGAGCTCGGCTACAAGAACACGCTCGACGCGCTCCGCTCCGCCCTCGCCAACGTGGAGAGCGACCTGGCGGTGCTGCTCGCCGAACACCTCGACCGCCCGCGCGAGGCGAAGAAGATGCTCGCGACGCTCTTCGCGGCTCCCGGCACCGTCAGCCTCGGGTCACGCGGCGTGACTGTGCGTCTCCTGCCGGCCGCCACCGACGCCGAGCGCGACGCGATCCGCGCCTTCCTGCGCGACGTGACCCGACTGCGGCTCACTCTCCCGGGAGATCCTGACCACCTCCGGCTCCGCTGGGTGCTCAAGTGACCGATCGGCTACGTCCGAACTCTGGCGCCCTTTCGCCACGCGCTCCGCCTCGACCCTGGCGGCGGCCTTGCGAGCATCCCGCTCCCGAAGATCGTAGGCCCACGGCACCTCGGTGGGCGGAGGGGAACGCTCGGCGTTGGCGATGACCTTGCGGAGCTTCGAGCGCGCCTCCTCCACCGTTCGGACCTCGAGGAACGAGGAGACCGCGTCTCCGTCGAAGTCGGCGCTGAAGAACCGGGATGCGAGGTGCCGGATGTTCTCCGCTCGAGCCGCCGACGTGGCGATGAAGAGAACCTTGGGGCGGCGCAGCTCGGCGCCGGGGAATGCCGCGAGGTAGTAGCTCCAGCGCTCCGACCAGTGAGGGCCCGGGAGGCGCGGCTCGCGTGGCACCAGGAAGTACTCCCGGATCCTGCGGAGCTTGTCGAGGATCGTCCTCCGTTCCTTCTCCCCGGCGATCGGCTCGGTGCCGCGGTCGTACTCGATGAAGTAGCGCGTGTAGTTGAACGTGCTGGTTTCCAGGATTGCGTCCGGCTCGTAGGCGAGCGCGACGCGGGGCTTCTCGGCGTAGCGACCCTCCCTGTTCTTCCGCGCCGTGAGGACCGTGAGGTTGCGGAAGACGGACCAGTGGCGCCAGCGCGAATGCATCGGGAACCGCGTCACTTCGACGGTGACTGGGCTGCCCGACGGCTGGCCCCTGACGCGAGGCTGGTAGGGCTCGGCCGTCCTGGGCATGAGCGACAGGGCGAAATCGGCGAGGTCGAGGTCGTGGGCGATGTGGCTGGGCTTGAGGTGCTCCGTCGGCTTCCGCTGGAACCAGCCGCGACCCAGGACCGACTCGGCCTGCGAGTACCCGACATCGGTGAGCGCCACGTACCGCTCGACGCCACCATCGTCCAAAGTCCTTTTCCTCACGGTCACGTAAGCCCCGACCGGTTCCAGGTCCCTCGCCAGTTCCCAGATCCGATTCCCCGATGTCGCCGGGTCCCTTCCTGGGAACACCAACTTCGCCAGCGACCCCTCCCGCACGACCCGGCTCATCCCGACCCACGCCAGCGCCTGCCTATCCCTTTCTTGAATCAATCTACCCTTCTTGACCCTCTCTCTCCCTCCCTCCTGAAAATTCTCAACCATCTCCATTACCTCCTCACCAACCCCAATCACTCACAGTCACTATGTTCTGTTCTTCTCTCTTCTCTTCTTCTCTTCTTTCCCATTCAGACTGACCTCACGTTCGTTGCGAGCGTGAGGTCAGTCTGGATGGGAAGGGACGTCTGGTCGGAGCGTTGCCGGCGAGATGCGTACAAAGTCCGGAGACTTGGCTGCTCTCGCCCCAAGCCAGAGGCCCAGTGCGCGGAGGGGGAGTGCCAGGTGGGGGCGCGGGTACCCAGCGCGCGCATGGAGCGACAGGAACCAAGGAGACGGGCGCCTGAGTGAGCGCTGGCGGCTCGCGAATCAACGCGAAACTGCGCGGCTTCCTGCGGTCCGTCGCACAGGTTCGCAGGAATTCGCAGTAGGTCGCGCCTAAAGCAGAATCGCGAGGCGCAGTGCGCCGTTTCGCGACGGGCATTCGCGGCGATTCGCATCAGGGCCCTCTGAGCAGGATTGCGCACGTCGACGCGACGGCGATCGAGGCGCAGACGACCGCCACCGCCGCCGACCACCGGCTCTGAAGCCGGTGGGTCTCGGCGGCGGCGGCAGCAACCTGCGCGGCCTGGGCGGAGCCCTGGACGAGCTGCTCGAGCTGGGCGTGGAGATGAGCCCCGGCAGAGCGGACCTGCTCGGCCGCGTACTTCGCGCTGTCCACCATCAGGATGGTGGCGGCCTGCTTCGCGTTCTCGACCTGGTGACGGGAGCCTGCGGCGATATTCGTCTGAGCGCGCTCTACGGCGGCCTGCACCGCGTGGACGTGCTCCCCCAGCAGGAGCTCGTTCAGCGTCACCGCGACGAAGATCGGGTCCGTCGGATCGACGAGGACGTTGTGCCTCCTCGCGACCTCGCCGATGAGCTCCTTCACGTCCATCGGGGCCTCCCTCAGCCGACGAGCTTGATCTGGTCGAGGAACTGCCGCTCCATCATCGCGATGCGCTGCTTCGTGATGAGGCCGAACTCGTTGCTCGCTTTGGCCTCCGCAAACGTCATGCGCCGGTCGAGCAGCATCTTCAGGTCACGCCCGAAAGTCGCCGGCGTGTGCTCGGGCACGCTGAAGATCGCGGTGATGCGATCGCGGTGCGTTTCGTAGACCTTCATCTGCTCGAAGGTCTTGCCGTCGGACTTGATGGGGCCGAAGAACTCGTTGAGCCAGACGACCATCTGCGACTCGGCGGGCATCCTCTGCGCGAGGAGGTCGAAGCCGGCGACCGTATCGAGCAGGCCGTAGCCGCCGGTGATCACGCTGTGGAGGACCACATCGCGTCCCGTGCTCAGGATGAGGTCCAGCGCGTTGGACTCGAACAGGTACTGCGTGAGCGGGACGAAGCAGCTCGCTCCATTGTCGATCACGAAGTGAGCGTCCTCGGTCAGGATGGACTCCATGAGCGGGTCGAAGCTCCCGGTGTCTACCTTGCCGTCCACGAGGAGCTCGACCCGCCGAACGTTGAACGCCTCGTATCCGGAGAAGGTCGCGTTCACGGGGTCCGTGTCGACGCAGACGATGTCGTTGCGGACGCCCGCGCCGTAGTGCTGCGCGAGAAGGGAAGCGACGAAGGACTTTCCGACGCCGCCCTTGCCCTGGAGAATGAAGTTCACCTTGCGTGCCATGTGCTGCCTCCTTGTTAGAGAAGTTGGTTCTTCTTGCTGCGAACGCCGCTTGCGTATCGGTCCAGGTCTCGGTTCACGGTGGCGCTGGCGTCCTCTGGTCGCCCCCGAAGCGGCGTCCTTCGGTGACCATCTGCGGGCGAAGGGCAGGGGGTCGCCGACGGAGTCGGCGCGGGGACGGCGAGCGGAACGGAGCGCCCGGAGCGCACTGCCTTGCGGATGGGCTGCACGTAACGCGCGAACTGCGAATAGGACATCCCGAGCCCCGCCTGCATCTCCTCGAAGATCGCGAGGACCGTCCGCCCCGCGGCGAGGGCGGCGACGACCTCGGACTCGACAGCCCGAAATGCGGCGAGGCCGTTGCGGCGCTTGCGGTCCGTTGACCGGGAAGCCATGGCGGGCCTCACGCAACCATCGCGGTCGTGATGCGTACGCGAAGCGCGGCCTGGGCGGAGCCAGCCAACCGCTGCTCGAGGAACCCGCGGAAGTTGTCCTCGACGAAGGCCTGGTGGAAGCGATTCGGCGCCTCCAATACGAGCTCGTCGCCGGTCTGGGTCGCCGTGAGAGGGGCGAACCAGCGGTCGTAGACCTCCGCGCGAATGGAGCGCCTCAGGTCCTCAGTGACGTCCCGCCACACGGCGCAAGAATCCTGCTGCTCCGGAGGGAGAGACGGCACGGCCCTCAGCGGCTGAGGCCGCGAGGCAGTCCTCAAGTGCGGATCTGGATTAGTTGGATCTACAGCAAGGATAGTGTCGCTTCGGTGTGCCGCGCCGTGTGCTGCCTGGCGTGTCGCGTCGACGTTCCCGGGCCAGAGGTTGTCCCGGAATTTCAGGAACCTGACGATGGTGGCCGGTGTGTCGCGGCGCGTGCTGCGCGGCGTGTCGTTCGGTGTGTCGGCGCTGCTGGCCGCTCGGGTGGCGACGAGGCCATCTCGCTCCAGCCGTCTCAGCACGCGCCGAAGAAGGGACACGCGGCCGGCCTCGGTGACCTCGCGGTCCAAGACGACGGCGTCCCACAGGCCCCTGAAGCGGAGGGACATGACGAGCTCGCCGGCGTCCAGTACGAGCCCGCTCGGCGCGACCCCTGGGACCCACTGCGCCAGCTGGAGCAGACGCACCGTGATCTTCACGTAGTCGCCGGGGAGTGTGTTGAGGTAGTCGATGAGCGGGTAGGGGAGCCGAAGCTCCGGCGCCCGCTTGGGCGCTGCGGGGGGCGTCCGATGCGTGGTCACCGGTCCCTTCCCTCTGCGCAAGCCGAGTCAGGCGCTCCCAGAGTGAGAGACCTGTCCTGCTCGAGCTGGTCGAGGACCTGTCGATACCCGGCCACATCCCGGACGGCGTCCCGGTCGAGCAGGATCGCTTCCCAGAGCTCTTCGACCCGCAGGTGGAACTGCAGCTCGAGGGGAGCGCCCTGCTCAGTGCTGCTGGGGACCCAGCGCGCTCGCTTCAGGAGCCGAAGGGTCATCTTCAGCCGGTCGCCGGGGAGCTGGAGCAGGACGTCCAGGAGCCTCTTGCTCACGCGCAGCGGGGCATCGCTCGTGGTGGGCGTGGGAGCGATGGAGTCCCGGCTCATGCGCCCTCCGAGGACGCGCCAGTGGCGTTGAGGGAGCGATTCGCCGCGGTGGCCTGGTCCACGGCGCGGCGGAGGATCTGCTCGACGACGGAGGGGAGGTGCTGTGCTCGCGCTGCGGCCCCAGCGAGGACGGCGCCAGCGTCGATGAAGAGGTCGGCCGTGGGCGCAGGGAGTGCCTGCTGCGTCCCGAGATCGTGAGGTGCCTCGAGCGCCGTCGCGACGCGTCCGGACGCGTCCGGAGGCTCCGTGGAGCCGCGAACGTCACCTTCGGCGGTGTCGTAAGGGCCTGAAAAGACAGGAGCGGCCGGGGATTCAAATCCCTTTTCCCGCTCCATATAGCCCCCGACAACCTCCAAGGTTGTCGGGGGTTTGTCTTTGGTGGGCTCGGGGGACGGTACCGGGCCGGCCAAAATCCGGGCGGGCGAGCGACACCCCAACGCCACCCGACTTCGTCCGTTCGCTGGTCCAGGAGCGAGAACCGAGCCGTCGAATCGCCGGCCCGTGCATCTGTTCATCCTCGTTGACATATGCCGGGTCCGACATATACAAGGACGGAGGCTGGCGGAGTTCAGGAAGGTGGATGAATCATGAAGCGGGCACAGAAGGCGAAGTTCGAGAAGGCGGGATGGGCGGTCGGGTCCGCATCGGACCTGCTCGGGCTCAACGAGGCGGAGGCGGCGCTCGTCGAAGCGAAGCTCAGCCTGGGTGACGCGGTCCGGACGGTGCGCAAGCGCCGCCACATGACGCAGGCCGGCCTGGCGAAGCTCATGGGCTCCAGCCAGTCGCGTGTGGCGAAGGTCGAGAACCGCGACCCGGAGGTCTCCCTGGACCTCCAGCTGAAGGCCATCTTCGCGGCCGAGCCGACCGCTCTCGCGGACTTCCAGGGGCTCATCCGGAAGTGGAGCGGAGGGAAGGCGGGGACGAAGGCCCTTTCTGACGGTGGAGCACGCGTACGACGCTGATGCCGACGCAGGGGGATCCGCGCCAAGGACGGCTACGTAAGGCCCTTGAATGGGTCGGCGCGACGAAACCCCGGTCAAGGGAACGTCACGCGGTAGCGGAAGCAGGTGGGAATGACACCCCGAGAGACGCATCTCAGCGCCGCGACCGAGAAGCTGTTGGAGGCCTACGTCGTCGCCGAGCGCGATCGCGTGCGCGCGTTGATGCTGCCGGCGCTGGACGCATTTCTCGACTCGCTGCAGCGAGAGGAGCCATCCGTCTGGAAGGCATGGGCAAAGGGGCTGGCGAGGGACGTGGCAGACGGCGGGAAGGAGTTCCCTGTGCGGATGCCGCTCTTCAAGCGGGCCATCGCGCCGGCTCTCGTCGAAGGGGTGGCGCGGCGCGAACGGGGAGCGGCTCGATGGTGTCGTTTCCCACGCTCTTTCACCGCCAGCTCGCCACGATCTTTCACCGGCCTGAGCTGACCGCTTCCCGGTTTGCACCGTGCGGTGGCCGATCCTGACGAGGTGGCAGAGACAGAGAGGCCCCG
>JBAVTL010000519.1:0-4575 GCA_049696175.1 Anaeromyxobacteraceae bacterium | reverse complement strand
CGCCAGGCTCGCGCGGCTGGAGTCCGACCGCGGCGGCCTCGAGGCGCGGATGCGCAAGCTGCCGGCGGCCGAGCTGGAGTCGGCGCGGCTTCTGCGCGACGTCAAGGTGGCGAACGAGCTCTACCTGGCCCTCCTCAACAAGGCGCAGGAGCTGAAGGTGGTGAAGTCGGGGACCCTCGCCAACGTGCGCCTGCTCGACCCGGCCGTCGCGTCATCACATCCGGTCTCGCCTCGCCGCGCTCCGGTCCTCGCGCTCTCGCTGGTGCTCGGCCTCGCCGCGGGGGTCGCGGCGGCGTTCGGCCGCCGTGCGCTCGACCAGGGGGTCGAGGATCCGGAGGAGATCGAGCGCGTGACCGGGATCGCGGTGCACGCCAGCGTCCCGCTCAGCGAGCGGCAGGGTGACGAGGCGGGGGGAGCGGTCCTCGCGGCGCGCGCGCCGCAGGAGCTGGCGGTCGAGAGCGTCCGCTCGCTCCGCACCAGCCTGCAGTTCGCGCTCCTGGACGCGCCGACGAAGGTGGTCGCCGTCACCGGTCCGGCGCCCGGGGTCGGCAAGTCATTCGTGACCTGCAACCTCGCGGCGGTCTTCGCAGAGGTCGGGAAGCGCGTGCTGGTGGTGGAAGGGGACCTTCGCCGGGGACGGCTGCACGTCACCCTGGGTGGCGGGGAGCGCGCCCCGGGACTCGCCGAGGTGCTCGCCGACGAGGCCCCATGGAGGGACGTCATCCGCAAGGCGGTGCTGCCGGGGGTGGACTTCCTCGCCGGCGGGCGGCGGCCCCCGAACCCCTCGGCCCTCTTCGAGAGCGAGCGCTTCGGCCGGCTCGTCGCGGAGCTGGGCGCGGCGTACGACCTCGTGCTGATCGACACCCCGCCGATCCTCGCGGTGACCGACGGCGCGCTGGCCGCGGCACGCGCGAGCGTCGCGATCTGCGTCCTGCGCGCGGGGCGCCACCCGATGCGCGAGATCTCGGCGGCGCTCCGGAGGTTCGCGCACGGCGGCGTCAGGATCGACGGGTTCGTCCTCAACGGCGTCGACGTCCGGCGTGGCTTCGGCGCGAAGACCTCCTATCACTACCAGTACGACTACCAGTAGCCGGCCGGGCCGGTGACCGATGCCCACGCCGCGGATCGCCTATCTCGCCACCGGCACGCGGGCGATCCGGTGCCAGGCGCTCTTCGCGGCCCACACCGCGCTCGCGTGGCGCGGCGAGCTGCCGCTCGCGATCCACGTCTACACCGACGCCCCGGCCGCCTTCGCCGAGCTCGCCGGCGCGGTCACGATCGAGCCGCTCGACCCCGCCACGGAGCGGCGGTGGCGTGGTCCGTGGGGCTTCCTCTACCGGATGAAGCCCAAGCTGCTGGAGGATCTCTCCGGCCGCCACCCCTCCGACCCGATCCTCCTCCTCGACGCCGACACGTACTGGAGGGGCGCCGTGGGGCGGGCCTTCGAGCGGATCTCGGGCGGCCAGGCCGTCATGCACGAGCGCGAGTACTTCGTCGGTACGCTCGGGACGCTGCAGATGCGCAACTTCCGGCGCCGGATGGCGCGCGCCAGCCTCCGGGGGCGCCCGATCGACGTCGAGGCCTGGATGTGGAACTCGGGCGCGGTCGGGCTCCATCCACTCCACGCGCCGCTCATCGGGGACTGGATCGACTATCTCGACGAGGTCCACCCGTACAACAGGAAGCCCATCGTCGAGCAGTACGCGATCTCCTGGCTCCTCCAGCGCCGGCTCGGCGCCGTCGTCCCTTGCGACGACGTCCTCGTCCACTACTGGGCGGACAAGGAGCGCCACCTCGCCGCGATCCTGGGAGCGCTGGCGCGGGTGCGCACGCTCGACCCGGCGGCGCGCCACGCCTGGCTCCGCGCCGAGCCCCTGATGATTCGCGGTGCCCCGCCGGAGCGGAGCCGGGGCTGCTTCGTCACGCGCATGAGGGAGAGCGTCGCCGAGCGGCTGCCGCTCCTTCGCCGCGAGGTGTGACCCAGCCCGTACCCGCGCCACCCACAAGGGGCTCGCCCCACCTGTCGGATGGGCGAGCGCCCCGATCCCGTGGCGGTTAAAGGGTGCTCACCCACGAACAGGAGAGTCGAACGACATGGCCAACGTGACGCTGAAGGGCAACCCCATTCACACCAACGGTGACCTTCCGAAGGTGGGGACGACCGCTCCCGACTTCAAGCTTACGGCGAATGACCTCAAGGACCTCGCGCTCGGCGACTTCGCAGGGAAGCGGAAGGTCCTGAACATCGTCCCCAGCCTCGACACCGACGTCTGCGCCACGTCCACGCGGAAGTTCAACGAGCGCGCTGGGAGCCTGTCGAACACGGTGGTGCTCGTCATCTCCGCCGACCTGCCCTTCGCCTCGAAGCGGTTCTGCGTCGCGGAGGGGCTGAAGAATGTCGTCCCGCTCTCGCTCCTGCGGGACAAGAAGTTCGCGCAGGACTACGGCATCCTGCTGACCGACGGTCCGCTCGCCGGTCTCTGCGGCCGCGCGGTGGTGGTGCTCGACGCGGCCAACAAGGTGCTCTACACGCAGCTCGTGCCCGAGATCGGGCAGGAGCCCGACTACGGCAAGGCGCTCGCGGCGCTGAGTTGACGCGCCACGGCCGACCTTCCGCGCCAGCGGTGTGTAGCGCCTTCATGGTACGGCCCTCGCGTCGTGGAGCTGTTGCGTTCGGGCGCCCCCTGGGCTGCAATCGCCCCTCGCGGCGACTCCGCCGCGCGTCGGGGGATTCTTGGGAAGCATGCCGGTGACGGCTCCGAGCCGTGGCGAGGAACGCGGAGTCCGCTACGCCGTCCTGGCCCTGTTGGGCTGGACGGCGCTGACGGCCGGCGCCTTCGTCGCCGAGCGCGAGCGCGGTCGCGCGGTGGTGCGCGACGCAGCCGAGCTCGAGGCCCAGAACAGCGTCCAGCACCTCGTGATCACCCGCCGCTGGATCTCGGGGCACGGCGGCGTCTACGTGCCGATCACGGGTCTGCTCCAGCCGAGTCCGTACCTCGCCTTCGTCCCGGACCGTGCTGCGCGGACGGCTGAGGGGCGCGAGCTGACGCTGATGAACCCGGCCTGGATGACCCGTCAGCTCCTGGAGCTCACCAACCAGGAGCATGGCGTCAGCGGCCACATCACCAGCCTCCGCCCGCTCCGCCCTGAGAACGCCCCCGACCCGTGGGAACGGGACGCCCTGCAGCGGCTCGCGGCTGGCGCCAGCGACCACGGCGAGCTGGTGACCGCGGACGGCGAGGAGCGGTTCCGGTACATGGCGCCGCTGAGGATGGAGCACCCCTGCGTCGGATGCCATGGCGCGCAGGGCTACCGTGAGGGAGACCTCCGCGGTGGCATCGCGGTCAGCGTGCCGCTCGCACCCCTCATGGCCATCGGCGCGAACGACTTCGGGCGCCAGATGCTGGTGCACGGGATCATCTATGCGCTCGGCGTCCTGGGGATCCTGGTCGTGCTGGCCGATCAGCGGCGTCGCTCCGCGGCCGACGCCGAGGCCGACCGGCGGAAGGCCGACGCCGAGGCGCAGCTGGCGGCCGGGCGCCGGCTCGAGGCCGTCGGCCGGCTCTCCGCGGGGCTCGCCCATGACTTCAACAACCTGCTCGCGCCGATCCTGACCGTCGCGGGGATCGTCAAGGACGAGCTGCCACCCGAGAGCCCGCTCCGGGAGGATCTGGAGGAGATCCGCGACGCCGCGCGCAAGGCGCGAGACCTCGTCCGCGGGCTCCAGACCCTCTCACGGAAGAACGGGGCGACGGTGGAGCGGCTCGACGTCGCGACCCTCGTGACGGAGAACGAAGAGCTGCTCCGGAGCTTCGCGGGGACGCGCCTCGGCTTCGTCCTCGACGTCGCGGCGGACGTGCCGGCGGTGGTCGCGGACCGGCCGCTGCTGGAGCTCGCGCTCGCCAACCTCGTCATCAACGCGCGCGAGGGGCGGAGGGACGGGCGGCCGATCAAGATGAGCGTCGGCGCGGCGGAGCTCGCGGAGGCGGACGCGGAGAGGCTCCTCCTTCGGCCGGGACGCCACGCCGCGGTGACGTTGGCGGAGGCAGGTGTGGACGTCAGCCTCCTCTCCGGTGCCGCCGGCTTCTCGGTGGTCCAGGGGGGGGGCTGCGGCGACGCCGGAGGAGCCGGCTTCGGTCTCCAGACGATCAACGGGATCGTGGCGCAGTACGGCGGCGCCGTGGTGGTCCGGCAGGCGGCGGCGGGCTGGGTCTTCCTGCTGCTGCTCCCCGAGGCGCGCCCGGGATCCGATCAGGAGAGCTGATCGCCGATCTCGGAGAGCTTGCCGTGCGCCGCCTCCCACGCGGCGTAGAGCACCTCCAGCGCCTCGCGCGCGATCCGCTGCCGCTCGATGTGCGGCTTCGCCAGCGCGAAGTCCTGGTAGAGCGCCGGATCGGCGAGCGCCGCGGTCGCGCCTCGCTCCTCTCCCTCGAGCCGCGCGATCTCGGCCTCGAGCCGGGCGATCTCGTCGCGGATGGGCTTCTCCAGCCGGTAGCGGGCGTTGCGCGCCTCCGCCTCGGAGCGCTTGCGGTCGCGCCCGGTGCCGCGGCCGGCCTCCGCGCCGCCAGCCAGGCC
>JBAVTL010000518.1:0-6498 GCA_049696175.1 Anaeromyxobacteraceae bacterium | reverse complement strand
CTTCGAGACCTTCCTGCGGCCAGCCGACCTGCTCGTAGGCTGGGGGCCATTCGCCATCGGCCTCCTGCGCGCCGCGGAGGCGCCGCTGCGCGACTTCGCCGACCTGAGGCTGGCGTGCGCGCGATCGCTAGGACGCCGGCCGGGCGGGGTCGAGCAGGCGGTGCGGCTGCTCGGACGGGAGGAACTGCCGCCTGCAGCAGGAGAGGGACGAGCGGGGCGGAGGCTCGGGTGCCTGGTCGAGGTCTACCGCAGGATGGTCGGGTAGCCGGGCTGGCGGCGCGCCGGGCGAGGCCAGCAGCGACCACGCGCGGCAGACCGGCCAGACGGCCGGCCGGACTTACGGGGCGACCGTCGCGACGACGGTGACGGTGGTCTTCCCTGTGGTGGTGACGGCGCCGTCGCTGCACGCGAGCTTGACCTCCCAGTTCCCCTCGTCGGTGGCGGCGAGATCGCCTGGTAAATCCCAGCCCATGGTCACCGGCGCATCGGGCAGCGCGACGAAGGGCGGGGGCCGGGCCGTGAGTGTATATGGGACCCAGGCGCTACCGTCCGGTCGGTGGATCTCCCAGTCGCACTGGAGCGTGTCACCGTTGGCGTCCGCGACGACCATGTAGACCGCGAAGGGGACGACGTTGCGCTCGTGGGTGACGGTCACGACGGCGGGCGTGACGACAGGCGGCGTGTTGACGACATCGAGCGCCGAGGCGCATGCGCCGTTCGAACAGACCTTTCCGGCACTGCAGACGTTGCCGCACCCGCCGCAGTTCGCGTTGTCGCTTGCCAGGTTCGCGCAGGTGTCGCCACAGGCCGTCGTGCCCCCATCGCAGCCCGACGTCCCCTGGGAACATCCAGCGGCGAGCAGTACGGCGGCGGCGAGCGACGCGGTGAGCAGGCGAGCCATGTTTCCCCCTTGGTGAACCCGGTCCGTCACCAGTAACAGACTCACCCACAGTGCGGCAACGCCTTTGCCGCCAGACAGGGCGGACGCCAAGTAGGACGCGCGACGACTCACGCCCTCCAGAAGTCGGCTGCGGCCGGTGGCAGCATGGCGATCACCCGCTCCAACGCCTCCACGTCAGCGACCGCGCGCAGGGCGACGGCGACGTCCCGGATCGCGGTGTCGGGTGCGAAGTTGTGGTCGCGGCGAAGCGACTGCGCCTCGCGGGTCATGGCCTCGCGCGACTCGAACGGCCTGATCGACTCGTCCGTGTCCCAATCCGCCACGAAGATCGCGCGGACCACGGGCGGCAGGACGTTGGCGAAGCGCGCGGCGTCACGCACCGTCAGCCGGCGGCGGAAGGCCTGAAGGACCCCCTGCGCCATCGTGTAGGCCTGGTTGCGCGTCGAGAGTCCCGAGCTCTCGATCGCGGCCGCGAGGAACCGCTCGAAGTCCTCGGAGGCGCTCTCGTAGGCGAATGGCATGGGCATGGTCGAACCTCCTGCCGACCCGGCGCGCGGCGCGCAAGGACCCTTCCGACGCCCTGCACCAGAGCGCGTACATGGCTCGAGCGCCGATTGTGCCTCGGGCACGCCCAGCTCGAGATCGGCGGCCCGCAGATCGAGCTCCGCCTTCGCGAGCCACGCTCGCGCGTCCACCAGCCTGGGATCGTCAGGCTGCATGGAGCAGGCGGCCCTCTCGGAGCACGGTGCCCGGGAGCGATGCGGCGAAGTCCCGCCGGCGGTCGAACCAACTCCGCGTGCAGACGAGGACGTCGGCCGCGACGCCAGTGCCGCGAAGCACCTCATAGGCGAGGCGCGAGCCCCGGCGTTCGACCGGCGCATCGTCGGTGACGACGAGAAGGAGGTCGTAGTCGCTGTCCGGGCCGTTCTCGTCGCGCGCCATGGAGCCGAACAGGTAGACCCGCTCCGGCCGGTAGGCGGGGACGAGCCGGCGGAGGAGCTCCGCGAGCGTCGGGTCTTTCACGGCTGCGATGACCTGAGCCATGCCACCGAGTGTAGCCCGGCAAGCTGCCCTCGTCATTTCGGGCCCGCCCCCTCACCGCTCCGGTAGGCGGTTGGGCGGGGTTTGGGCAGACCGATGTCGGCAGGAGCCACCACGCTCCTGCTACAGTGAGACCTGTGGATCGCGAAGCTCTCATTCGGAAGCTGGTGACCACGCTCCACCTGAGCGTCCCCGAGCGGAAGATGCTCTGCGACCGAATCAGCACCAGTCCCTATTCCTCGCGGCGATCGTTGCGGCGACGAGGAACACCAGCGAGTTCATCGGCCACGTGACTCCGCCGACTCAAGCGGAGGCCACCACCGTCGTGGACCCTCTCGCGCCGGAGCGGAGCGGAGTCCGCGCCCTCGGCACCGCCACCGGATCGCACCGCGGGCCTCGACGGTCGCGCGAGTCCACGTCGAAGGCAGCGCCAGCGCCGAAGACGTCGCCGCGTAGAATCCCCAGCGGGGTGCGGACACGCGAAGACGCCGCCGGGTCGAAGCCGGTCCGGGACGCGGCGGAGCGAGCACCGCCGTGAGAGGGTCCACGACGCCGCGCTGGAGCGGTCGCCGATCGCCCCGCGGGCTCCCTCACCCTGGCCCTCTCCCTCGGTGAGGGAGAGGGGATGGATCCCCTTGGGAGAGAAGAACAACCGGAGCCGCCCTGTAAGCCGGGAGCCCGAGTAGCTGTCGCGCCCTGTCGATCGCTGTCGCGGATCAGCGACAGGAAGGTGTGATCACGCGGGCTTGGCGGATCGGCGTGTCGCTCGCTGTCGCTGGTGAGCGACGGGATGCGACACGAAATGGGCAGAGAATGGGCAGAAGCTACGGGAGCGGCTTCGACCACTTCCGAAGGAGCCCTGCGAGCCCCTCCTTGTCGAGCCTTCGCTCCGCGATGGCGATCATGGTCTCGTAGAAGGCGGTCGGCGGCTCCTCGACGATGAACCCGTTCAGCTCCAGAAAGACGACGGCGGCGAGCACCCCCGTCCGTTTGTTGCCATCGAGGAACGGCTGGTTCTCCGCGATGTGGAAGGCGTAGGCCGCCGCCATGGCGAAGAGGCTCTCGTGAACGAAAGCGCCGCCGAAGGAGGCCTGCGGTTGTGCGATCGCCGATTCGAGGAGCCCCTGATCGCGGAGGCCTGCCGAGCCTCCGTAACGGGCCAGTTGCTTCTCGTGGATGAGGAGCACGTCCGCGAGATCGAGGAACTCCGGGTCCATCACTTCGCGAGCTTGCGGAGGCTCTCGTCGTGGGCGGTCATGGCCCGGGCCAGAGCGGTCTTCACCCGCTCGCGCTTCCCCTTCCGGATCGGCACGAGGACGAGCCGGTCGCCATCGGTCTTCATGTCGAGCTCGGTGTCCCGGTCGATGTCGAGCAGCTCGAGGATGGGCTTCTCGATGACGATCCCCAGGCTGTTGCCGATGGCAGTGAGCTTCTTCCGCATGATGGGCCTCCGTTATTACTTATGTATAACGCCGCCGCGAGCCCTCGACAAGGTCGTCGCCCCGTGGTCGTGGACCCTCTCGCGCCGGAGCGGAGCGGAGTCCGCGCCCCCGGCACCGCCGCCGGATCGGACCGCGGGGCTCGACGGTCGTGCGAGTCCACGTCGAAGGCAGCGCCAGCGCCGAGGACGTCTCAGGATCGCAGACCCAGCGGGTTCCGGACGTGAGGTAGCGCAGCTGCTTCGGAGACGGTCCGGGCCGCGGCGGAGCGAGCACCGCCGTGAGAGGGTCCCCGACGCCGCGCCGGAGCGGGCGCCGATCGCCCCGCGGGCTCCCTCACCCTGCCCTCTCCCTCGGTGAGGGAGAGGGGACGGACTTGAAGGGGGGCCGGCTCCCTCGGTGAGGGAGAGGGGACGGACTTGAAGTGGGGCCGGCTCCCTCGGTGAGGGAGAGGGGATGGTTTCCATTGGGAGAAAAGAAAAACCGGAGCCGCCCATAAGCCGGGTTCTGTCCCGCGGAGCCTCTCGGCCCCGCGGTGGCGGACATTCATCTGGGCCACGCGTTGCCGCGCGCCTCGAGCGAGCCGTACCCGAAGGCTAGGGCGGGCCGCCCGACACCTCGCCTCGCGGCGAGGACGCCTTCCTATTTGCTCTTGCACCGAGTGGGGTTTGCCGTGCCGCCCCCGTTACCGGGGGCGCGGTGCGCTCTTACCGCACCGTTTCACCCTTGCCACGCGCGGCCGGTCGCCCGGTCGCCGTTCGGCGGTCTGCTCTCTGTTGCACTTTCCTGCGGGTCACCCCGACCGGCCGTTAGCCGGCACTCTGCCCTGCGGTGCCCGGACTTTCCTCGGCGGCCCCAACCCTGCAGACCGACGCGTACGCCCGGACGACTCCGGAGAGCGGGATGTAGCACGGCGCGAGAAGCGGACGCCACCCCCGCGACCACCTGAACATCCGGGGCGGCGGCCGTATCGCGCCGCCGCCCCGCCCTCCCCCCCCCACCCCCCCCCGCTAAGTCGAACCGCTACGGCGTGATCTTCCGGGTCGTCAGCTCGGCGTTCACCCTGCCGATGGTCGCGTCGAGCTCGCCCATCACGTCGGGCGCCACGATCATCTGACCTGCGTCCAGCGCCCCGTAGATGAGGTTCGTCAGGAACGGCAGGTAGAACGGCTGCGCCTCCTTCGGGATGCCGAGGAAGTCGGCCGCGACGCCCGCGACCACCCCCGCGACGAGCTGCTGCGCGTCGGGCTGCCGGAGCTTCGCCCCGTAATCCGCGACCCAGAGTCGGTAGTCCTCTGCGTCGGCGCCGATCGTCGCCCTGGCGGCCTCCTCCGGGAGGTACTGGGAGAAGATCGGGAGCCAGGCGTCCTCGAGCAGCTTCGTCCCGGCGGCTGGCGCGCACGACGTGGCCGCCACCAGGTCCGCGCCGATCGCCGGGTCGGCGCGCGCGACGATCAGGTCGACCGAGTACTCGACGAGGATGTGGGAGACCAGCAGCAGCTTGTCGACGTCGCCGCCCACGAGCGGCAGGACCTGATCGCCGATCAGCCCTGCCAGCACGTTGGCCTTGGCGATCACGTAGCCGTCGCGGTTCCCCATGGTGATGCCGTCGAAGTGGGCCGTGGCGTCCGTCCCCCACACGTTGTTGTGGCTCGCGAGGCCGTAGGCGAAGGCGCGTTCGGCGTCGGTCGCCGCGAAGTCCCATGGGACCGCTGGGATGGCCATCGTCCGGTCGTGCAGCACCCGGTGAAGGGTCTGCCCCTCGAAGGTGAAGTCGTAGCCGAACATGTCCACGGCCACGGAGCCGAAGATCCGGTTGCACAGCTCGTTCGCGCTCACCTGCCCGGCTGCCTTGTCGGTTTGCTTCGCCATGTACGCGTGGGTGGCCTCTGCCCAGCTCCACGCGGTCGTCGGGGTGGTGATCGCGGCGAGCGCGACCGCCAATTGCGCCGTCACGCGGCGCCAGGAATTCGTCGTCATGGGGGTTCTCCCTCCTCGACGGAGAGAGCCGGCCTCCCACTTCGTGTGACACGCCCCCGATGAGTGACCTGGAGCGTCGAGGCGGTCAGCGCCGGATGGCCGCGGACACGCCACGCTTCGGACAGAGCGGCTCCACCGGGCAGCGCGAGCAGGCTGGTGCGAGCGCCTTGCAGACACGCCGGCCGTGCCAGACGAAGAGCAGGTGGCCCTTGGACCAGCGCTCCTCGGGGAGCAGCGCGCAGAGGTCGCGCTCCACCTTGTCGGGGTTCTCCTCGCGCGAGAGGCCGAGCCGGCGCGCGACGCGCCCGACGTGCGTGTCCACCGGGAACGCGTTGGCCGCGCCGAGGTGGACCAAGACCACGCCCGCCGTCTTGCGCCCGACGCCCGGCAGCGCCTCCAGCGCCGCTCGCGTGCGCGGCACCCGGCCGCCGTGCTCCCCGGCGATCACCTTCATCGCCGCGACGATCGCCTTCGACTTGTTCCGGTAGAGCCCGACGCGCTGCACGTAGGGCCAGAGCTCCTCCGGCGTCGCGCGAGCGAAGGCGTCCGCGTCGGGGAAGGCTGCGAAGAGGGCTGGCGTCGCCTTGTTCACGCCGGCGTCGGTCGACTGGGCCGAGAGGATCACCGCCACGAGCAGCTCGACGTCGCTGCCGTAGTCGAGCGCGATCTTCACGTCGGGCATGGCCCGCTCCAGCCGATCGACGATCTCGGCGGCGCGGGCACGCCGCTCGGCGGTCGGGCGTGGCGGCTTGCGGGCGACCATTGAGCGGGATGCTAACATCGCCGCCATGCAGCCCATCGACCTCCGCTCGGACACCGTCACGAAGCCCTCCGCGGGGATGCGGGAGGCGATGGCGCGCGCCGAGGTCGGCGACGACGTCTTCGGCGAGGACCCGAGCGTCAACGCGCTCCAGGAGCGGGTCGCCGACCTCCTCGGGAAGGAGGCGGCGCTCCTCCTCCCGAGCGGGACGATGTCGAACCAGGTCGCGCTCGGCGCGCTCACGCATCCGGGCGACGAGGTGATCTGCGACGCGACCGCCCACGTCGCCGGCTTCGAGGCGGGCGCGCTGGCCGCGCTGTGGGGGGTCCAGCCGCGCACGCTCTCCGCGCCGCGGGGGCTCCTCGACCCCGCCGAGG
>JBAVTL010000517.1:0-4281 GCA_049696175.1 Anaeromyxobacteraceae bacterium | reverse complement strand
CGCGTACGACGAGCAGCCGGCCCCCACGCCTCCCCCGACGCAGGCTCAGACCGCGAGGTCGGCCTACGCCGACGCGCTGGCCGAGAAGTACGCCACCCGCGAGTTCTCGCTGGAGAGCCTGGAGAAGGGACGCGGCGTCAAGAAGAAGAGCAAGTCCACCGCGGTCGCGACGGTCGCCCTGCTGGGCGTGGTCCTCGTCGCGCTCGGCGGCTTCGCCGTCTACACGCAGGCCCGCAAGACCCGCATCGAGACGATCGACAAGCTCCTGAAGGAGACGCAGGGGCTCCTCGAGCGCGACGCGTGGCCCGCCTACAAGGAGGCCGCCGCGAAGAGCGCCGAGGTGGTGAAGCTCGACGACAAGGTCCTCGCCGGTCACGCGTACCTCGCGTGGGTCGACGCCGTCCGGTGGGCGGAGCACGCGGAGGCCGACGCTGTCCGGGACGAGGCGCAGAAGGCGCTCGTCGCCGGCAAGGAGATCGGGACCCACTCGCACCTCGTGGCTGCCGAGGCCTTCCTCAAGTTCTACTCGAACGATCAGGCCGGTGGGCTCGCGGTCCTGCAGGGTGTCCTCGGCGGAGACGACGGCTCGCAGAGCCCGTTCCTGATGGGTGTCCTCGGCGCGCTCCAGATGGCGGGCGGGGACCTAGACGCCGCGCGCGAGACGCTCACCAAGGCGCAGAAGGCGAACCCAGGGGACGCCCGGCTGGCCGAGCTCCTCGGCGAGCAGTTCCGCCGTCGCGGCCTCGGGTACGAGCTCCCCGCGACCGGCATGTTCGACCTCGCGCTGCGCATCCAGAAGGACCACGTCCCGGCGCTGCTCGGGAAGTCGCTCCTCCTCCTGGATCGCGGCCAGCTCGACGAGGCGCTGAAGGGGGCGGAGCGCTCCCTTGATCCCCGCATCGAGGCGTCGCCGCGCCAGCGGGCGCTCGCGCTCACGATCCGTGGGTCGGTGCGCCACGCGCAGGGCAAGCCAAAGGAGGCCGCGGCAGACGAGGCAGAGGCGGCGAAGCTGGATCCGCGCAGCGCGGAGCTGCCCTACCTCCTCGGCCGGCGCAAGCTGCGCGACGGGGACGCGCCCGGCGCGACCGAGGCGTTCCAGCGGGCCATCGCGGCCGACGGCAAGCGCGTCGCCTTCTACGTCGATCTCGTCCAGGCGCTGCTGGCTCAGGACGGTGGGCCGAAGAAGGCGGCCGACCTGCTCCAGGCGGCGGTCGCGAAGGTCGGAGATCACCCCCGGCTCGCGCTGCTGCTCGGGCAGGCCTACCAGGCGCAGGGTGACGCCGATCGCGCGCAGGGGCAGTTCGAGCGGGCGATCCAGCTCGGGCGTCCGTTCCCTGACGCCCGCGTCGCGCTCGCGAATCTGCGGCTCTCCCAGAAGAACGTGGGGCAGGCGCTCGCCGAGCTCGACCTCGCGATCCGCGAGTACGGCGCGGGCGGCGCGGGCGGCGCGGCGCGGGCCTACGTCGAGATGGCGGAGGCGGAGAAGTCGCGCAACGCCAAGCGTGAGCTCGTCGCCGGATACTACGAGGAGGCGCTCAAGCGCGATCCGGCCAACTGCGACGCCCTCTGGGGTGCGGCCAAGCTCCAGCAGGACTCCGGCCAGCTCGACGAGACGGCGCGCAGCCGCATGGACACCTACGCGAAGAGCTGCCCGCGGGCGCCGCACGCTGCGGAGGCCGCGAAGCTGGCTGGCGGGAAGTAGGCGCGTGAGCGCACCGAACCGCCAGATCAGGGCCGAGGAGGGCACCCGAGAGGTGGCTATTCCGATCTGCGGACGTGCGTGGTCGAGCGGAATCTCCGCGTGACGGTCGTTCGGGTAGGCGGGGCAGGTTCGGCGCGGTCGCTAACCGCAGCCGGCGCAGCGCGCGGCATGCAGGACGCGCATCTTCCAGGTTCCATGAGGGAAGAGGACGTCGCGCACGCCGGTGCGCCAGGCGTCGAGAGCTTCGCGGTAGGCGTCCCTGAACTCCACGAGCATCTGTAGCGCCTCGATCCGCTTCCACTTGCTCCGGCAGGCGACGCGGGGGCTGAGGACTCGGCGGGGCTCGCCTGGGGCAGGACGGGCGAAGAAGCTCTGGGCGAGTATGCGCGCGACGCCCATGAACGCGCGCTCTTCGCGGGCGAGGTCGGCCGCTTCGGAGGCCTCCGCTTCGCGCAAGGCCTCGAGCACCTGCTCTACGAAGGTGGGGTCGTCAGCGAAGGCAGGGGGAGGGGTGAGTTGGAGCTCAACGAAGGCGGGCATCTGCCCGTCCTCGTCGAAGAACTCCTTTGGCCGTTCGATCCGGACGGGCGGTCCCCCGATCCGTCGCGGGTCGGACCAGTCGCCGGGCCACTTCGAGGCCAGCGGTACGAGGCCTGCGGCCACGGGGTTGGCGAGGGTGTAGACGAGCTTCTCGATGACCGAAGCGGGCGTAACGAGCTCGACGGCGCTGTAGCTGACGCGCTCCCAGAAAGCGTCCGATCGGCCGAGGGCGCAGTTGGTGACCTTGGCGATGAGGGCATTGACGTCGCGCTCGAAGTCCGGGAGGCGGCCGAGGGTGTCGGTGAGGACCAGGTGGTAGTGGTTCGAGAGGACGCAGTAGGCGTGGATCTGGACGGCGTAGCGCTTGGCGTAGAGGGCGATGGCGTAAAGGAAGATCCCCGCCGTCCTCTTCGAGGGTTTGAGGAAGAAGCGACGCTCGGAGCAGCGGCGCGTCGCTAGGTAGGTCTTCCCTTTGAGGATCCGCCGAACGGGAGTCATGCCGGAGCGGAATGGCAAGCGACGTGCCCGGCGGAACATCGCGGAATCCCTGAAACCACGACTCGCGATCGATACACGCCACGGACGGTAGTCCGCGAGCCGGGCCTCTCGGGCGGGGCTCCCGCGCGTCTACTTCGCGCCCGCGGCGGCCTTCTCCTCGGCCTTCTTCCGCTCCTTCTCGCGGCGGGCGAACTCCTTCTCGTACTCCGCCATCGGGTCGCCCTTCACCGCCTTCGGCTTGAACTCGGCGCTGCGGGAGTCCTTCACCCGGGTGGCGACGATGGCCTTGGCGTCGCCCACCTCGACCGTGCAGCCGGTCTCGCCGGGCCCCACCGCCCAGAGCTGGCCGCGCGCGTCGCCGCGGGCGATCTCCTCGTTCTGGCAGCGGATGGAGGGAGCACGCCCGACGAGGAGCGCGCCCTGATCGTCGAAGGCCTGGATCTGGAGCGCCGCGGGCTGCGGCTCGTCCAGCATCACGAGGTCGAGCTGCGTCGGCTTCACCTCGACCCGTCCGACCAGCCGGACGGCCACGGTGGCCTCGGCGGAGATGTCGCCGATGGCGCAGCGGATCGTGGCGCTACCGGCGCCCGTCGCCGTGACGGTGGCGTCGTTGTGCTTCCCAGCCACCGTCGCGACCTTCTCGTCGGAGGAGGACCAGGCGCAGGCGAACTCCTGGAGCAGCTCGCTGCGCTTCGACAGAGGGTTGGCGTGGAGCTTGAACTGCTGGCCGCGGCCGAAGAGCCGGGCGCCGGTGGGCTCCAGCGTGATCTTGGCGGGCTGCTTGCCGCAGGCGGTCAGCAGGAGGACGAGCGAGGGGAGGGCGATCTGGAGGGCGCGCATGGAGGCGAATGCTACCACGCGGCTGCGCGACCGGGCGCGCGGTCTCGGCCTACGCAGGAGCCCTACGCGTCGTCGTCGGCCTCATCCTCGTCGTCCTCGACTTCGGAGTCCTCGACCTCCGCGTCCTCGGCCTCGTCGTCCACGGTGCGCTCGACCTCGTCGGGCACCGGCTTCGGCGCCGCCCTCTGGCGCCGTTCGGAGGCGGGCGCCTTCAGCGCCGGGCTCTGGCGCTGGTCGGCCCCGCACTTCGGGCAGAGCGGCTCCGGCTTCTTGAAGTCATAGAACTTCGTGCCGCACTTGAAGCACGTGTGCTTGGTACCCAGTTCCTTGCCGCCCATTTTTCTCTCCGCTCGTCTACGGTCGCCGCGCGTTTATCGCAGGGGAGCGGGGCGCGTCAAAGGGAAAGCGTGGGGCGCGGCGCCGCGCGCTGGCTACCTTGTCCGACACCCCCGGGGCTCGATTCCTTGTCTCCCCGCATGGGCGGAACGTAGTATCCCGGCGTGCAATTTCCCTGCGCCCGCTGCGGCCGCACCTACGAGATCGCGGACGAACTGGTCGTGGGGCGCGCGGTCAAGGTCGCATGTCCGGCGTGCGGCAACCTCGTCGTGCACCGGGTCCCGGCGCCAGGAGGCGCGGCGGTCGTACCGGCTGCGCCGACTCCCCCCGGGCCGGGGTTCGCCTCGGCGCTCGCGGACGCGGAC
>JBAVTL010000516.1:0-8219 GCA_049696175.1 Anaeromyxobacteraceae bacterium | reverse complement strand
GTGGCGAGGACGCAGCGGCGGCGCCGGCGGAGACGGCGATGGAGGACGGGCCGTCGATGCCGCGCGACCTCACCCTGCTCGCGAGCACCGCCGTGCAGGGTGGGACGACCCGCTATGATCTGCCGGGGCGCGTGACGGTCCCGAACGACAGCGCCGCGATGGTCCTGATGATCGCGCAGCAGGTCCCCGGCGAGGCGGTCCACCTCTTCGCCCCGGACGGCGGGGTGCCCGACTCCGCGCGCCACCCGTTCCGCGTGGTCCGCTTCAAGAACCCGACGAAGGGACTCCTCGAGAAGGGGCCGATCGCCTTCTTCGAGGCGGGAGCCTTCCTCGGGCAGGGGGTGCTGGAGCCGCTCGCCGCCGGCGGCGAGGCGACGGTCCCGTTCGCGCTGGAGCGCGGGATCGCCGTGGACCAGGATCGAAAGGGGGAGACGCGGGACGCGCGGCTCGCCCGCATCGAGACGGGGCGGCTCACGCTGGAGCGCGACCAGGTCCAGCTCACGACCTATCGCCTGCGGAACGGCGGCGACGCCGACGCCAAGGTGATCGTGCGCCACGCGCGGGCGCAGGGGACGCGGCTCGTGAAGCCGCCCGACGGGACCGACGATCAGGTCGGCAAGGGGACGGCGCTGGTGCCGGTGCGAGTCGGGGCCGGCGCGAGCGCCGAGCTCAGGGTCGAGGAGCGGCGCGCGTTCCAGCAGGGCGCCGATCCGCTCTCGCCGGAGGCGGACGAGGCGGTCAAGGGCTACCTCGCCGACGCGCGGGCGGACGCGAAGGTCGCCGCGCCGCTCGCCAAGGCCTGGGAGATCCGCAGGGCGCTCGTGGAGGCGCTGCGCGAGCAGCAGCAGCTGCAGGGCGAGCGCGAGATCCTCGCGACCGCGTCCGAGGAGGCGCGGGAGGGGCTCCGCGCCATCTCCCGCAACACGAAGGGGGTCGAGGAGCTGCGCCAGCGGCTGGCTGCGCGGCTCGGCGAGCTGGAGGAGAAGCTTGCCCGAAGCGCGAAGCGGCTCGTGGAGCTGGAGCTCCAGATCTCCGAGCGCCGCGTCGCGCTCCAGGATCGGCTGCAGGAGATCAAGCTGGCGGAGCCGCTGCCGGCGGGATAGCCGTGTCCGCGAGCGAACGCCCGAGGTCGAACGCGCGCAGGTTCACCGGGGCGAAGCGCGGGATGCACTCGGCGAGCGCGGTACGGAGGTGCTCCGGGGCCACGACGTTCCCCAGCAGCGTGCAGACCGCGCCGAGGAACACCGCGTTCGCGGAGAGTGGGGCGCCGAGCTGCGCGCGCGCCACGGCGTCGGCGCGGATCGCGAGGCGCCGACGAGCCGAGTCGCCGGCCGGCGTGAACCTGTCGGGATCGTACAGGAGCGTGCCGCGGACGAGCCCCGCGAACCGCGCGTACGCCTCCGCCGTCATCGCGCAGAAGACGTCGGCCCGCTCGACGACGGGGCTGTCCACCTCGCCGTCCGCGATCACCACCTGACTCCGCACGTATCCACCCCGCGTCTCGGTCCCGTGGCTCACGAGCATCGTGGCGGCGAGTCCCTGGCGGATCGCCGCCAGCCCGAGCACCTGCCCGAGCCGCACCACCCCCTGGCCCCCGTTGCCGCTGACGAGCACCTCGATCCTACGCGCCATCGCGCTGCCTCCCATCGGTTCGGTCCCGCACGCTGGCGACCTGGCGCCGCAGCCGCTCGGTCAGCTCGGGGCGGGCGGTTCGCGCGTCGTGGAATACGCCCGTCTTGAACCGGCTCCCCGTCTGCTCTCGGAGCCACCGCTGCATGACGCCGACATCCGCGCTCCCAAGCGCCTGCGCGGCGAAGTGGACGTGACAGCCGTACACGACGTGGACGAGCGTGAACCCTCTCGTCGTCAGCGCGGTCTTCACCGAGGCGACCGTTTCGCTCCGCTCCAGTACGGTATGCCGGGCGAGGAACGCCGCCCCCGCCTCCCGGACGATCCCGAGCACGTCGAGCCCCTCGTCCGCCCAGCCAGGCTCCCAGACCCCGTAAGGGCTCGAGTCGGTCAGGGCGCCAAGCGGGGTGGTCGGCCCGAACTGGCCGCCGGTGGACTGGTAGCCGAGGTTGTCCCCGACGACGACGGTCACGTCCACGTTTCGCCGCGCGGCCGCGAGCAGGTGCGGGAGGCCGATCGTGAACGCGTCCCCATCCCCCACCGTCAGCAGGATCCGCTTCTCCGGTGGGAGCGCGAGACGAAGCCCGGTGGCAAGCGCATACACGCGGCCGTGCGTCCCCGCGAAGCAGTCACCCTTCCAGGTAGCGTAGGTCTGGCGTCCGGTGCAGCCGATGGCCGTGCCCCACACCACGTCGTCGATGCCGAGCCCGAGCTCGTCGATCGCGGTCAGGACCTCGCGATGCAGCAGTCGAAGCCCGCATCCGCTGCAGGCAGTCCCAGGCCACTTCTCGGGGCGCAGGTACCTCTCCGCGAGAGAATCCATCATCACCATGCCTCCAGCTCGAAGCCGCGTCGGTGCAGTCGGTCGCCACGCCCTAGCGCCACGGCGGCCTCCACCAGCTCCGCGGCCGAGGGCAGCTCTCCGCAGCGTCCGAAGAAGTGCGTGCGCGAGTCAGGCGCCATCGCGCGGCTGATCTCCCGGACGAGCTGGCCGTCCCAGTTCAGCTCCACGGCGAGGTACCGCGCGCGGCGCGTGAACAGCTCATCGGGGAACGGCCACAGGGATACGAGCCGGATGCCGCCGACGCGGTGGCCCGCCGCGCGCGCTGCCGCGACCGCGCTCTTCACGACGCGCGACGGCGTTCCGTACGCGACCAGGATCACCTCGGGGTCGTCGTCGAGCCCCCACGCCTCGTGCGAGGGCAGCTCGGCGCGGTGGCTGCGAACCTTGTGAATGAGCCGGTGCGCGTGACGGTGCTGCGCCTCTACCTCCTCCGTGTCGAGCCCCTGCTCCGTCGGCGTCCAGTCTGAGCAGGCGGCGCGCGCCCCGCGCCCGAGCACCACGGGAGGCACGTCGATCGCGTCGGTCGCGGGATAGAAGTCCGGCCCGGGATGGGCGCGGCGCGGGACGATCTCGAGTCCCATCGCGAGGCACTCCTCCGCCGTCTCAGGGATCGCTAACGCCTCCCACCCGTCCGTCACCACCTGGTCCGCAAGGACCGTGACGGGCATCCTGAAGCGCTCCGCCAGGGCGAAGGCCTTCACGGTCAGCACGAGGGCCTCCTGGGCCGACGCGGGCGCGAGGACGATCGCTTCGTAGTTTCCACCGTGCGCCAGGTAGCGCGAGAGGTAGAACTCGCCTTGACCAGGCGCCCCCGTGATCCCGCTCACGGGGCCGACGCGCTGCGCGTTCACGATGACGACCGGAATCTCCGCGCTCACCGCCCATCCGTAAGGGTCGGCGAACAGGATGAACCCGGGCCCCGAGGTCGCCGTCATGGCCTTCAGCCCGCCCAGGGAGGCGCCATTGCAGACATGGAGCGCGGCGCACTCGTCCTCCGTCTGGAGATAGAAGCCGCCCACCTGTGGCAACCGCCTCGCCATGTTCTCCGCGATCTCGGTGGCCGGCGTGATGGGATACCCGGCGAAGACCCGGCAGCCCGCGAGGATCGCCCCTTCGGTGATGGCCGCGTTCCCGGTGTCGAAGATGCGTCTCACGCCGCGGCCCCCCGCCAGGACTGGGTATGCCGGTCGAGCGGCGAGAAGAGGAGCTCCTCCGCGGCCACCATGAGCGCCCCCAACACCACCATGGTGAGCAGCGTGACCTCCGTTCGGCCGGTGGCGCGGCCGGCGTTCAGCATGTAGCCGATCCCGCGCGGGACCCCCACCATCTCAGCGGCGATGACGACGCGCCACGCGAAGCCGAGCCCGAGCCTGAAGCCGGTCACGAGGTAGGGCACGAGGCTCGGGAGGAGGACCCTCTGCAGCAGCTGAAGCGGACGCGCGCCCAGGACGCGCCCCGCCTCGACGAGGCGCAGGTCGACGCTCCGAACGCCCTGCGCGGTCCCCAGGAGGACCGGGAAGACCGAGCCAACTGCGATGATGAATATCGCCGCCGAGTTCCCCAGCCCGAACCAGAGGATCGCGAGCGGCACCCACGCCACGCCGGGGATCGGGGAGAAGAGCCGCACGAAGGGCTCTATCGCGGCGTTCGCCGCCGGGGACACCGCGGAGAGGAGCCCCAGGGGGAGACCGAGCGCCACGGCGATCCCGAAGCCGGCGGTGACGCGAAGCAGGCTGACGGAGACCTGCGACCAGAGCTCGCCGCTCGCCGCGGAGTCCAGCGCCGCTCGGCCGACGGCACCCGGGGAAGGCAGGAGCAGTTGCGCGTACGCGGGAGGAAACCGCCCGAAGAGCCCGGTCGTGGAGGCGACGTGCCAGAGGACGACGAAGGCGGACAGCGCGAGGGCGCCTATGATGCGGCCGCGGGCCCTCACTTCGCGCTCTTTCGCGTCCCAGCGGTCCTCGGGCCCCTCGGCGCCGCTGCGGGCGCGGGCAGGAAGCGTAGGTCGAACAGCGCCGCCTCCGTCGGGATCACCTTCAGGTAGCCGAGCTCCTTCGACCACGCCAGCGTTCGCAGCGCCGCGGAGATGTCGAGGCGGGAGCTGTAGTCGATCCGGCCGCGCGCCGCCGAGACGATGGCCGGGGCCAGCTTCAGCTCCTGCGCGATGAGGGCGTTCGCGTCGTCGCGCCGGTCCTCGACGAACCGAATCGTCTCGTCATATGCGGCGAGGAACCGCCGCACGTCGTCCGGACGCCCGTCGATGAGATCCTGGCGTGCAATGACCACGTTCACGGGGTAGAGGGGCGCCCCCGGGTGGGCCTTCCGCCACTCCGCCGCGCCGTCCCAGAGGATGCGCGCCTCCGGAAATCGCGCCTGCGCCTGGGACGCGAACGGCTCCCATGTGGCGATCGCATCCACCTCCCGCGTCACGAAGAGTGCCGCGGGGAGATCGGCGGGCGCGAGGCCAGCGATGAGGGTGACGTCCCTCTCAGGCTCGAGCGAGGCGAGCTCGCGCAGGATGTGGGCGCGGACGAGGGTGTCCACCACGGTCCCCTGCTTGGGCGTGCCCACCTTCCTGCCTCGCAGCCCTTCGACGCCACCGATGCCTGCGTCGGAGCGGGTGAGGAGCACGTGTCCGCCGCCGTTGGCGGCGGCGATGACCTTGAGCGGCACGCCCTTGCCCTGCCAGATCGCCGTCGGCGCGATCCCCGCAAGCGCCACGTCCAGCCGCCCGGCCGCGAACGCCTCCATGAGCGTGGAGCCGTCCTGAAAATCGACGATCTCGAGCTGGATCCCGCGCGCGTTGAAGAACCCCTTCGCCTTCCCGATGTACGGCGTCACGGTGCCTAGCGCGCGGTTCGTGCCGACGCGGAGGACGGACGGCGAGGCGGCGCTCGCCGCGCTCGGGGCGACCGCAGCGACGAGGACGAGAAGGGCGAGGCGGAAGAGAACTCGGCGGGTCACGGGCTGCTCCTGGGCTGGGGTTCAGTGAGGCGGTTGTAGAGATCGACGAGGAATCGGCGCTGCAGCTTGCCGTTCGGCGCGCGCGGCCAGTCATCCACGCGGAGGATGCGCTTGGGCGCCTTGAAGCGGGCGAGGTGCAGTCGGCAGAACGCGACCAGCGCGTCAGGGTCGAAGGCATGGCCCGGGCGCAGCTGCACGAACGCGACGACCTCCTCGCCGTAGAGGGGGTCCGGGACCCCGACGACGCAAGCCGTCTGAACCTCGGCACGCCGGTGGAGGACCTCCTCCACCTCACGCGGGGCGATCTTCTCGCCTGCGCGGTTGATGAGCTCCTTGCGGCGTCCGGTGAGGAACAGGTAGCCGTCGTCGTCGAGGTAGCCGAGGTCGCCGGTGAGGAACCAGCCATCGCGGTGCGACCTCGGGGCGACGTCGCCGAGGTACCCGGCGAAGACGTTCGCCCCGCGGATCGCGACCTCGCCGACGGTGCCGGTCGCGACCGGGCGCGCGCCATCGTCCACGACGCGGAGCTCGTTCCCGAACGCGACGCCGACCGACCCCTCCTTGCGCGGTGCCGGCGGCAGCGGGTTCGAGGTCACCTGGCCGGCGGCCTCCGACATGCCCAGCGACTCCACGACTGGAACGCCGAACCGCGCCTCGAACTCGCGCTTGACCGCGACCGGAAGTGGCGCGGACGCGGAGCGTGCGAACCGGAGCGCTCGGAGAACGGCCGGCGACGGGCCCGGCCTGGCGAGGAGCGCCGACAGGACGGTAGGCACCCCGCTGAACCACGTGACGGAGTGCGCCGCGACTAGCGCCCAGAACCGATCCGGTTCGAACCGGCAGGGCATGACGACCGTCCCGCCCGAGAGGAGAGGCGCGAGCATCGTGACGACGAGACCGTTCACGTGAAAGATCGGCAGCACGCAGAGGGCCACGTCGCCAGGAGCGAGCGCGTGCGCGAGCGAGACCTGCCGCGCGTTCTCGAGCAGGTGTCCCTGCCCCAACGGAACGCCCTTTGGGCGGCCGGTGGTGCCCGAGGTGAAGAGGATCAGCGCCGGCGGCCCGGAGGCCGCCGGGCGCCACGTCTGGGAGGCGTCGTGACCCGTGACGGGGGCGGCGAGGAGCGGATTCCCCGGTTCGAGCCGGGGCTCTCGCAGGAGCGCCAGCCGCTCGCGCGTCGCGGCCGGGACGACGTCGCGGTGGCGCTCGTCCGATATGAGGAGCGAGGGTGCAGCGTCCGCGACGAGCGCGTCCAGCTCGTCTGGCGCGAGCCTGGGGTGGAGCGGCACGGCCGACGCGCCCGAGGACATCACGGCGAGGAGTGCGACCACCAGGTTGGGACCGTTCGAGAGGAGCAGCGCTGCGCGGTCCCCGGGCGCCAGTCCCGCGGCGCGGAGCTGCGCGCGCAACGACTCGACCGCGCTCGCGAGCTCCCGCCTGGTCAGGGTGACGCCCGCGTCAGGGGCCACGAGGAACGGCCGGTCGGGCGCGACGGACGCCGCCTGAAGTACGAGCTCGCGCATCGAACGCGCCGAGGCCGCAGAAGGGTCGAGCACGCCGTATCTCAGATGGACCAGTCGTCGGTGCGCGCCGGCGAGCGATCGTAGTGCTCGAGCACGCGCGAGCACAGCCACGCGAAGTCTCCGTCGACTCGGCGGCGAGGGCGCGGGAGCGGCACCGGTACGAGCGCCTTGACCCGGCCCGGGCGCCGGCTCATCACCACGATCCGGTCGGCGAGGAACACCGCCTCTCCGACGTCATGGGTCACGAAGAGCATGGTGAATGGCTCGCGCCGCCAGAGCCCGACGAGCTCCTCCTGCAGCTCGGCGCGCGTGAACGCGTCCAAGGCGCCGAACGGCTCGTCCATGAGGAGCACCGAGGGACGCACCGCCAGCACGCGGGCGATCCCGACCCGCTGCTTCATCCCGCCGGACAGCTGGTGCGGATAGGCGCGCTCGAAGCCGCGGAGGCCGGTGAGCCCGATGAGGTGGTCCACGCGCCGCGCGGCTTCAGCGGGCGGAACGCCGGCAACCTCGAGGCCAAAGGCTACGTTCCGCGTGACGTCGAGCCACGGGAAGAGCGCGTGATCCTGGAACACCATCCCGCGGCTCGGGCCAGGCGCCGGCACCGGCTGGCCGCCGACCAGGACGTCGCCACCGCACGGCCGCTCGAGCCCCGCCACCATTCGGAGCAAGGTCGACTTGCCACATCCCGACGGCCCCAGCAGGCATACGATCTCGTGCTCGGCGACCTCGAAGGAGACGTCCTCCAGCGCGTCGAAAGGCCGCTCCGCGCCGGGAAGCGCGAACCGCTTGGCGACTTTCCCGAATGACACCGCCGGGGCGGGCAGGTCGCCGTGCGCGGCGTCGGGCCTGGCGGGGGAGGCCGTGGGCCTGGGTGCGGGCGAACCGTCACCGGATGGCAGAGCGCGAGCGAGCGAGCGGTGGACAGCCATGCGGCGCAGCATCCGTCATGACGGACGCGTCTGTCAAGACAGACGTACGTCCGCTGTCGCAGCGGCGCTGGCGTGCAAGGCACCGCCCCTGACCCCGTTCGGCGTCAGCGAGCCCCGGCGCCGACGAAGCCGGTGAGCCAGTTGTCGAGCACCCTGGCCGCGAGGGGCGTGTCGCGGATCGTCCCGTGGGCGGCGGCGCAGCCGCCGGGGCGGGCGACGTTCAGCATGGTGCGGCTCGCGGTGACCGTCGCGTGGAAGCGAGCCGCGTCGAACTCCGGATGGAACTGCACCGCGCGGAGGGTGTCGCCATGGGCGAACGCCTCGACC